>JBOGWH010000293.1:0-6281 GCA_050692975.1 Actinomycetota bacterium
CCCCTGTCGCATGTACCCCCGGATGAGCCCGACGATCCCTTCGTATCCTTTGTGATGCTGCCCAAGACGCAGGCGAGGTCAGGGTGTCAGAAATTCCCCGAGTCCGATTTTGATATCGGGAAAGGCGGAGGGGGCCACGAAATTCCCGGGTCGGTGATGCCCCACCTCTGAGTACCCCGCCGGGGAGGGGTTCCTGAACACGGTCAGCCCGCCTGCCGCCAGGTCCACCAGCCAAACCTCCTTAATTCCAGAGGACCCATAAAGCGGGATTTTGATGTCCCGGTCGGATGCAGAGCTGGTCTCGGAAATCTCAACCACAAGAAACACGTCGCCGGGGCCGGGATGGCCGCCGGCGTAATAGTCATGGCGGAGTTTGAGCAAGGCTAGATCGGGCTGAGGCTCCGACACTTCACTCAGGCGAATAGGGTTTTGGGTAGAAACAAGATAGCGGCCGCGGGAGCCTTCGAAAAAAAGCGCTGAGAGTCGATTAACGATCCCCGCATGGCGGCTTCCTATGGGGTTCATGGAAATGATCTGCCCCAGGAGAAGCTCCACCCGGTCGTCCTCCGCGAAAATTCCCGCCTCACCCATCCGGTAGTAATCATCGATGGTGAAACGATAGCTTTCGGGCCTGACAGCCATCTCTTGATGATAATCGACCGGATCCTTGCAGGGGACCTGGACCGGCCGAAGATTTCCTAGTACCGGTTCGACTCAGCATCGGCGATGTCTCGTGGGAAGCGCCCGTAGGTTTTTGTGATCCGTGTCCGCCCGGTTTCAGTTGCTGGGGCAGGAGGGCTTTTTCAGAAGGGTGATTAGTGACGCCGGGGGCCGGCTCTTACTCGTGGGTGAGGGGTGGCCCCCCGTTGTTTGTGGGCGGAGATTGCGAGCGTGTGGGCAGTTGCCTGTAGGTGAGCGAATAGGGCCGATCAATGCCAGGGTAGGAGGATGAAAAGCGACGTGGAGGATGCTTCAGTGGTCGCTGACGAGGCCTCCGCCGTACCTGAAAATCGACGGCGCAGGCTTGCGGCCGGGCCCCGGGGCCAACGGATCGCGGCGTTGGCGGTTCTTGGCGCGGTGTTTATCGCCGGTCAGTTCTACTTAAACGGCCCCTACTCCGGCGCCAGGCTGCCACTCGACCGGGTGCTTCGCCTGACGCTCGAGAAGAGGGTCGACTCGGTTATTTTCAAGCAGGAAGACTCCCGTATAACGGGCACCGGCGTCATTAAAAACGTCCGAAAGCCGCCGGGCGCCGGCGCACTCGAGAAGCCCCCGCCGGAGAAGTTCTGGACCACGCTGCCCGGCTCGGACGCCACCTTCAACGACATTTTCAAGACTTTCTTTTCCAGCGGAACCCGGATCGAAATCGACAACCAGCCGGAAAAGCGCTGGCTGCGCTACTTTGAGGTGGTGATCCTGGCGCTGCTGGTGCTCGGAGTTTTCTCTCTCACCCCGCTGAGGCCCCGCCTACGCAACCCTCGCGACTGACCGCTGCGGTCGTCATTTGCCTGTTGCTAGTTACCGGGACGGCTCTGGCACAGCAGCCCGGCCGCCGGTCGCCCGAGGCGTGCGGGAGGGTTCGTTCGCTGGCGGTCGCCGACGACGGAGCGGTCCTGTATGAGTACGGCATTCCCGGCCGGGGACGCCTGGGGATCTTGCGGGATGGCAAGGCCGTAGACGCCGGGACGGCGGTGTTTAGCGAACTGGCCTCCTTCGGCGGCAGGATCGCGGTCAACGGCCTGGGAGGCGCCGTATTTGCCAGGGGAGCCGAGCTTGTCGAGGTTTCCGGATCAGGCGACCCCGAGACGGTGATATCGGGCGCCAAGCCCAGCCCCGCTCCGACCAGCGAGGCCGGCGTCGACCACGAGGCCCAGGAGGCGGCCTCCTATCGGGGGAGTCGGGGCGACGGGGGCCCGATGCGTGACGGGCGATTCGGAGTCATCCGCGCCCTGGCCGCAGACGAGGCCGGGCTTTTCGCGTCGGAATACGTCGGCAACCCCTACTTCCAGAGCATCCGGGTAAGATTTCTCAACCGGTCGCAGCGGCCCATTGAGTTTTACGCCACGACCCCCGGGGCGCTGCGTGTTCAGCCGGGGACCATCCAGACCGTGGCCGGGGTCTTCGGCCGGGCGCGTCAGGCCGAGCACATCCCCGCTCGAACGGCCGTCCTGAGCGGAGCGGGCGCAGTCGCGGCGCAATGGCCGCTGCTCTACATCGTGACGTGGTCGGCACTCAGCGCCGGGGCGAGGCCCGGTCCCGCGGTGCGGGCGGTGAATCTGGGGGCGCAACCGGTGCAGGCCCACGGGCAGAAGATCGAGGCCGGCAACGTCGTCACGGTTGCAGGATCGGGCGCCTCGGGATATTCGGGGGACGGCGGCGCGGCCCTGGGCGCCTCGTTTTCGTATTTGACCGGGATAGCCGCCGACGGCTCGGGCAACCTGTTTGTGGCGGACCGGGACAACAACCGCATCCGCAAGGTGGACGCTTCGGGAATCGTTTCGACCGTGGCGGGGTCGGGGCCCGCAGGGCCGGGCCGGGGAGGATTCAACGGCAACGACATTCCCGCGGCGAGTGCCCGCCTCGACGGCCCGGTGGACGTAAAGGTGGCCCGCGACGCAACCATATACTTGTCCGATGAGGGCAACGCTCAGGTGAGAAGGATCGACGCCTCCGGCACGATAAGCCTGGCCGTCTCTCCCGGAGCGAGCTCCCCCAAAGCCTGCACCCCCGCAGCTAGCGCTGCCGCACCGCCCCAACGCGCTGGGCTGCCGAGAGCAGTTACGGTGGGCCTGGGAGTCGCATTGATAACCGCTTCGGCCGGACTGGCGGTGCTCTCTTTCAAAAACCCGCGGCCCCCGCGGGGGATGGGCTCGGCAAGGGGAGGCGGCTGCTGAGGCGGATTACCTGGCTCGCCGGCACTGTGCTGCTGGCGATGGTTGCGCCCGCCTGTGTCAAGCCCGTCGACTCCGGGCGCATCACCGTTTACTCGGGTCGCAGCGAGGGCCTGGTCGGCCAGCTGCTCAACCAATTCTCCGCCCGGTCGTCCATCGGGCTGGACGTGCGCTACGGCGACAGCGCCGAGCTGGCTGCGGCGCTCATCGATGAAGGCCCCAATACGCGCGCCGACTTGTTTTTTTCCCAGGATGCCGGTTCGTTGGGCGCTCTGGCGAAGGCCGGGCGGCTGGCCAGGCTGCCTTCTGAGGTCATGGATAAGGTCGACCGGCGCTTCCGCTCCCCGGATTCATTGTGGATCGGCACGTCGGGGCGGGCCCGTACTCTGGTCTTCAACCCGGAAAAAACCGACAGGGCCCAGCTCCCCGATTCCGTCGAGGGGCTAGCGGGCGCCCGCTGGAAAGCCAGGGTGGGATGGGCGCCTCCCAACGCGTCGTTCCAGTCCTTCGTCACCGCCTTCCGGGCGCTGCGCGGCGACAATGAGGCCCGGCGGTGGCTGAGTGAACTGCGCGCCAACGGGACCCGGCGATACCCCAACAACGCCGCCATCGTAAAGGCGGTCGCTGCCGGCGAAATCGAGGCCGGTCTCGTCAATCACTACTACGCATTCGAGCTGCGCAGGCAGGACCCTTCGCTCAGCGTCGAAAATCATTTCTTCAGGCCCGGCGATCCCGGAAACCTCATCAACGTCGCCGGGGTCGGCATCATCAACAGCGAGCGCACCCGGCACGCAGGGCGCAGGCTGGTGGACTTTCTGCTGTCGGTAAGGGCCCAGAGCTACTTCTCGGCTGAGACGTTCGAGTACCCACTGGCGGCAGGCGTTGCCCCGGATCCGCTGCTGCCCCCGCTCGAGAGCATCGGATCTCCCGATATCGATCTCTCCGACCTCGCCGGCCTGCAGGAAACGGTCGCGATGTTGAAAGAAACCGGCCTCCTGTAAAGGGCGGCAGGAGCAGGGCGATGAGGTCACGGGCCCTGTTTTTTCCGGCGGCCGCGGTGGCCGCAGCGGCGCTTGTCCCGGTGGGGTACCTGCTGTTGCAGATAGCCCCGGCGCCGGAGAAGTTTGCGGCTGTGGCCACCGAGGCGGCCACCCTTCGACTTTTGTGGCGCACGGGCGCGCTTGCCGCCGGCGTGGCTGCTGCTTGTGTTGTGGCTGGGGCCGGGCTGGCGTGGCTTACGGTCCGCACCGACCTTCCCGGACGCAAGGCGTGGGGTGTGGCCGCCTGCCTGCCGCTGGTGATCCCCGCCTATTTGGGGGCGCATACCTACATCGATGTGGCCGGGCCCCGGGGGATGCTGGCGGAACTGCTCGGCGTGGGGCGCCTGCCGTCCATCTACGGTTACTGGGGTGCCTGGTTGGTGCTGACCCTGTTCGGATACCCGCTGGTGTTGTTGCCGGTCAGGGCGGCTCTGAAGGGTCTCGACCCCGCGCTTGAGGAGGCGGCCGCCGGCCTGGGGAGAGGCCGGCTGGAAGCTTTCCGGCTGATCGTGCTGCCGGCGCTGCGGCCGGCGCTGGGGTCGGGAGCCGTGCTGGTTGCGCTCTATGTTTTCAGCGACGTTGGGGCGGTCTCCTTGCTGGATTACGACACGCTCGGGCGGGCAATCTACCAGCATTTCCAGACCTCACTCGACCGCACCGGCGCAATCATGTTGTCGGGGGTGCTCGCCCTGGCCGCGGCGGCCTTGCTGGCCGGCGGTCTGGCGGGAAGCCGCAACTCCCGAAGGTTTGCCAGCGGGTCCAGCCGGCACTTCCCCGCACTGGTCCCGCTCGGCAAGCTTCGCTGGCCCGCATTCGCGGCGTGCGCCGCGGTGGTCCTTGCGGGTCTCGGGGTGCCGCTGACCTCGATTGGGGCGGCCCTGTATCGCAGAATGCCGGCCGGGGAGCCACTCAAGCAGGGCGCCGCAACCGCCGCATTTCTTTCCTCGGCCGCCGTGGGCGGGCTTGTGCTGGCGGTGGTCCTTTATGCGCCGGTGGTGCGCCGGCTGCGGGCGGTATCGGGCCGGATGCTGCTGGCGGGCGCCGCCGCCGGCGGTCTGGCCTGGGCGGCCGCGCCGCGTTCACCGGCCGGATGGACGTCTGCAGCAGCGGCCTTCGCCGCGGCCTTTCTGGCCGGTGGCATCTCCGGGGAATCGGTGGCCGGATTCGCCGGCGCCGCAGCGCGCCGGCTGGCAATGGCTTTAGTGATCACCGTCCCGTTGGGGATGGCCGCGGCCTGGTTTGCCTGGGGGATCCGCACCGGCTGGCTGGTCTGGGCGGTCGAAGTGCCCAACTCCCTTCAGCGGGCCAAGGCCAGCGCCGGTTTCAGTCTTGCAGTTTCGGGCCTGGGGACCGTAGCAGCGGTGGCCGCGGCCTGGCCCGTCGCTCTCGTCGCGGTGCGGCGCCCCGGAAAGCCGTCGGGTTTGCTGCGGCGCCTGTGCTTTGGTGGCTATTTCCTGCCGGGGGTCGTGGTAGCACTGTCCCTTGCGCTTCTGGGCACCCGGGCGCTTGTGTTTTTCCACCAAACCGTGACCCTGCTTGTGTTCGCCTATGTGGTGCTGTTCTTGCCCCAGGCGGTCGGAGCGCTTGAAATCTCGCTGCTGCAGGTAAGCCCCGCGGTTGAAGAGGCGGCCCGGTGTCTGGGGGCGGGGCGATGGAGAATTCTGCGACGGGTGACCGCGCCGCTGGCCGGCCCCGGCCTGGCGGCGGGAGCATCTATGGTGTTTCTGACGATCATGAAGGAACTGCCTGCGACGCTGCTTCTTTCACCTGCGGGGACATCGACTCTGGGCACCGAAGTTTGGAATGCCACTAGCGAGGGCCTTTTCAGCCATGCCGCGCTGCCGGCGCTGGGGTTGATCGCCTTGTCTTGCGTGCCGCTGGCGATACTGCTTTCCGATGAAACCCGTCATCGCTACCTGATCCCGGGGGCCCCGGGTTGAAAGGTAATCCCATCGTGCGGATCTGCGGTGTGGCGAAATCCTACGGTCCGGTGCAGGCGGTCGGGCAGCTGGACCTCGAGGTGGGGGCGGGAGAGATCGTCTGCCTGGTCGGTCCGAGCGGATGCGGCAAGACCACCACAATTCGTATCGTTGCCGGGCTCGAGACGGCGGATTCCGGGACGGTCTGCTTCGAGGGCGATTCTCCCCGCCTGGGACTGGTATTCCAGCAGGGGGCGCTGTTTCCGCACATGACCGTGGCCGAAAACGTGGCGTTCGGTCTCAACCGGCTGCATCGGGCCCGCCGGGACGAAAAGGTCACCGAGGCGCTCGCGCTCGTGGGACTCGAGAATCTGGAACTCAGAATGCCCTACGAGCTTTCGGGCGGCGAGCAGCAACGAGTGGCCCTGGCC
>JBOGWH010000294.1:0-1200 GCA_050692975.1 Actinomycetota bacterium
GCTCGGAACAGAAAGGTCCCACAGTGTCTCGATTGGTCCCCGTGCCTCGGCTTTGCCTCCAGCCCTCATCACATGGGATCGTAGCCGGGAACTCGCGGCCGACCTTGGATTTTGGAAGTCTTTTCGGGCCCAGAAGAGAAGTTTTGTGCTCTAACAAAGGACTTTGGCCTCCCTCATCCGAAACGCCGGCCGGGTCGCCCGACGTGGATCCGATTGGAAAAAGATCGTTATTATGAGATACCCTATACGGTATTAGCCGCATTGCTGGGAGGGCGCGTTGTATCAACCGGACGAACAGCCGGAAAGACAGAAAAGTGTCCGGCGACAAAGGCCCGATGCTCTTGGAAAGACCGCATTTCAGGGCCTCGAGCTGCTGCAGGAACTCGTAAAGAGGCGTAAGCGGCAGCGGATCTCTCAGACCACAATTGCCGCCCGCATGGGGACCTCCCAGTCGGCGGTGGCTCGTATAGAGACAGGCGATATCGACATCAGGCTTTCGACCCTTGATCGCTATGCGGCGGCAATCGGCCAGAAGATTGTCTTCAGGATTGTCCGCCTCCCCGGGGCCAACAGACGCCGCCAGGAGCACGTACTGACGGAGGTCACTGCAGAGCCGGCAGTACCCAGCCCGGGCCCGCAAGCCGAGACGGGGCCCTGACTTCAGCCAATTTTTAAGAGCGACGCCAATTCCGACAGGGCCCGGGGACTTTCGGAGATTGCCAGCAGCGGCCACGGCCGCTCGGCGCACAGCATCTGGATGCCCTCGCTGGATGCCATCCAGGGCCCCTTTTCGCGAGAAAGCCGCCGCGCCCCGGTGGCCTCGGGGAAAGGACTGTCGCTGAGATAAAGCTGGATTCGATGTCCAGCGGAATCTCGATAGGTAAAACCGTCGACTAAGATCGACCCTACCCGCCCGCCCCCGGCTCCGGCTACGGAAAAACCGATTTCGCTCAGGTCCGGGGCGGGCCGCGAAGCGGGTCTTTCGGCGGGGACTCGCGCCTCGGTGAAGTCCGCCAGGGCCTGGGCCACGGGTGCCGGCTGATGCGTCGGCCCGGCAGGATCGTCTTTTCGCACAAACAACATCGCTCCGGCCGCAAGCACTGCCACGGCCATTGCCGCCGTTGCAGGTCGCCAAATGCGGCGGGTCACCCGGGAACGCGGGCTACCGAGCACGCCGACTCTTATCGACTCCCGCAAAGC
>JBOGWH010000295.1:0-25793 GCA_050692975.1 Actinomycetota bacterium
CGGTAGGACCGTTTGACCCGGGACAACATGTCCCAAGCCACCCCGGAAGCCGCAGACTGCCTGAAACGCGAAGAAAACTTTCAAGGGCGGGAAAAAACTTTCTAATCAGGCTGATTTCCAGTTGACAGTTCGGCCGGCGGCGCTTAAAGTTCACATTGCTCCGAGAGACTAAAGGGCTTCGGCCCGGAGGTCACTCGGAGCAACTCATTTCCGGGGGCTTTTCTTAGGACTCCGCCTCCGTATCGACCGAGCCCTCCTCCGGCACATCCACGAAATAGAACGCCTTGAAGCCTTCGGCGTACCGGTAAGGGAGCCCGGACTCTGTTGCGGCGGCTGCGGCCCACTCCTTCATGCGGTCGCCCAGGGCCAACCTGAATTCCGGGGTCTGGGATTCGTGCTTCATGATGGCTTCGACCTTGGTGTCGATGAAATCGCTTATGTCGATCCAGAGGTCTGGACTACCGGTGACCGCGAATAAGGCGGCCTTGAGGCTGTGGGGCTCGATGCCCTTGTCGTACAGTTCCTCCCGATAGATCGGCAGCGTGGAGGCGCCGGGGCTGATGGCGGCGCAGAGCGCCTCTCCGACTTTGCGGTGGTCGGGATGGTTGATGTAGCGGTTCATGAAGAAATACATGGTTGGATCGGGGCCCATCACGACGTCGGGCTTCTCCTGGCGGATGATCCTGATCATGTCGCGTCTGAGGTCGTGGGAATCTTCGACGTGACAGTCTTCGTATCCCAGGAAGATCACCTCCTTGACCCCGCTGACCTCGGCTGCTGCGAGCTGCTCCTTCCTGCGTGCTTCGATCAGGTCGTCCCGCTTGAAGCTCGGATCGTTTGAGCCGTGGGACCCGTTGGTGACCACGCACAGTACAACCTCTTTCCCCTCAGAAGCCCATTTGGCGATGGATCCCCCGGCCATGAACTCGCCGTCGTCGGGGTGAGCGAAGAAAATGATGATCTTGTCGAAGTCGAGCTGCATCCTGAGATTTTGTCACAAGAGCTGCCACATCAGGGGCCCGCTCTGGCGGTCTCCTTTACCCAGCAACCGGTGTGATAGTGGCGGCGATCCTCAAGCCGGCCCGTCCGGTAGGCGACCACGTGGAGCGTGCCGGGCGTTATCCGGCCGTGGCAATACGGGCAGGCGTATTCTCGGTCCTCTTTTACGGACCGCTTGACTACCCATCCCTCACGCTGCACTTCCCGCCCACCGAGAACACGGGCGGCTATGTCCTCAATGCCTGCTTGAGGGCGTGAAGATTTTCCTTTTCTCGCCGGCTCGCGAGCAGGATTGCGTCTGGGCATTTGCCGATCTCCCGCGGAACGTTGGTTCTCTGATCTCGTCTCTATAATCCTCCCATGCCTGAAGAGGAGCCCGCCGCCTCGGACCACCCTGAAATTCGTCCCGGGGATGGTCCCGATGAGCTGAGGGTCTTCGACCACGGTTTCGTTCGCCTGGACGCCTGCATGGCCGACGATCTATCGGTGGTTAACTCCGCTCGCGTCAGTTTCGCCGTCCGAAAAGAGGAGATGGATGAGCGGGATGAGGGCCTGATCAAATTTTTGATGCGCGAGTCGCACGGGACTCCCACCGAACACAACGCCTTCCGTTTCCATATTCGCTGCCCCGTCTTCGTAGCCCGGGAGTGGTTCAGGCACAGAGTCGGTTCTTTCAACGAGGAATCGGCTCGTTATCACAAGCTCAGCGATGATTTTTACGTACCGGCGCCTGAAGCGGTTCGCAGCCAGGTTGGAAAGCCCGGTTCCTACAGTTTCGAGCCCGTCGATGCCGAGCTTGCGGAAGAGACCAGGAGGAGCCTGAAGGAGAGTTACGAAACGGCTTACGAGGTATACCGGAATCTCGTGGACAAAGGCGTTGCCAAGGAACTCGCGAGAGCAGCTTTGCCTTTCGGGATCTACACGCAGTTCTACTGGACGGTCAACGCCCGTTCGTTAATGAATTTTCTCGCGTTGAGAAATGCCGTTACTGCGCAGTATGAGATCCGGGTTTACGCCCAGGCCGTCGAGAGGTTCTTTGCTGACAAAATGCCCGCCACGTACCGGGCCTTTCTCGATTCGGGCCGAAAGGTCCCCTAAGGCGGTTACTTAGCGCTGTGGCGGGGGGCCCGGCGCGCCGGCTTGGACCTGGCAGTTCTCTGAGCCGATCTTCGCCCGGCCGGGGAGGCGTTGCTTTCCGGACTCCCGGCGCGTGGTTTCTTGCCCCCGTCCCCATCGGCGGACTTGGCCGGCCCGGGAGGAGAGCCGGCGCTCGCTTCCGCAGGCCCGGCGGGACGGCGGGGAGGGCTTGGCCGGTCTTCGCGGCCGGCCGTATTCCGGGCGGCCCGCTCCGGTGGCGGCCTCACCCGGCCGCTTGCGCGCCCGACAAGCCGCCCACCGAACCTCAGGATCGAGTCGACCATCCGGAAAGTGGGGACGGTGACCGAAAGGATCATCAGGAACCCTCCGATAAGCACCATGGCCAGGCCCCCTGTGGTGCTGAGTCGCTCCACCCCCAGCACGAAAAACGTGATGCCGAGCACAAGGATGCCGCTTAGAGCGGCTAGGCCCGTCACCAGGGGCCGGGGAAGCCCGAATCCCACGCCCGCCTTGCGCCGCTCCAACAGCAGTTTCAGCGCGAGAACGCTGTACAGGGCAAGGAGGATAAGCACGACGTTGCCCCAGGCGGGCAGCATTCCGGCTAGCTTTAGCACCACCGATACGACGAGCAGAGCAAGTGGGACGTAGACGAGCCAGAACCATCTGGCAAAAAGCTGGGGAGATGCCGCCTTGCGAGCCACGTCGTTCAGAGGGCCCCGGCCGGAGAGGAACTTTCGACGAGCTCTTTGAGCAGGCGTAGATCCCGGGCGAATACCCGTCGCATCAAGGGTTTGAACAGCCGCAACCCGAGGGCTCCGATCGGCCCCCAGGGGGGCCTCAGCGTTTCCCGCCAGGCCAGGTGTGTGCCCGGCGCCTGGGCGGAGCAGGTCATAAGTCCGGCGCCTCCAACCCATCCCAGGTGCTCGATCTCGAGGGTGGTTGGCGGTGTCCAACGGGTTACCCGGACGGGATCCTGCGTGACAATCCCGGCGATCCTAATCTTGGCCACGGCTGTGACTCCAACCCCCTCACGGTGCTGCGACGTAACTTCGAAGCCGCTGCCCTCCTTCATCCACCGGGAAAGGTTCTCCCAGTCGACCAGGTAAGGCCATACGATCTCCGGAGGGGCGGCGATGGCAATCGCGGTGTCGATGACCACCGGCTTTCCTCCCACGGGCCAATCATATCGGCAAGGGTGCCCTTAAAGCCTAAATAGGGATAGCCCGGGGCCGAATGGTCCGGGCGAGGCCTAAACCGTCGCAGGCACTTGGGCCGGCGTCTCGGGGTTCGTCCCGTCTGCGGCGAAGGCGGGGCAAATTGCAGCGTGGGGGCAAAACCCGCACATTCTGCCGGGCCGGGGACGCCAGTCCTGCGTCTCCTGAGCCCGGGCGATGGCTTTCGCAATGGCTTCAAGCTGCCGCTCAAGGCCCTCGAGCATTTGCTCAGTGGGAATGAGCGTCAGAACCTCGGGCTCCTTAAGGTGGACCAGCCTGAGTTCGGCCGGCAGATGGCCGAACGCCCGCCAGCACACCAGAGCGTAGAACTTGAGTCCGAAGAAGGCTCCGAGCGCATACGACTCCGACGGTGAGCGGCCGGTCTTGTAATCGCTGAGGATCCAATCTCCCTGAGGGGTCACTTCGACGCGGTCGATGATGCCGCGAAGAAACGCCAGCTCTCCGGGATGCTCCACCCACCATTCGAGTTCGTGGGGGGAGATGCCGGTGGGATCCTCGATTGCGAAATAGTTAGCCAGCAGGGATTTCGCATGGCCGATCCACTCCGGGTCGACAAGCTCGGGGGCTCCCTCGCTCTCCGGGTCCTGCGCAAGATCACCCAGCACGTGCTCAAACAGGGCCAGCCCCTTTTCCAGGGTTCTCTCGTGGGGATCCAGCATCAACAGCCTCTCGAGAACCGAGTGCACTGCCGTGCCTCTTAGCCGGTACTGGTCGGCGGGCTCGGGAAGCCGGTCGATCGCCCGAAATTTGAAGAGCTGGGGGCAGGTTTTGAAGTCGGAGACCCTGGAAGGGGACAGAGGAACCAGGCCCGCGACATCCTTCTCCTCCAATTGCTGCATTTAAGGATCTTAAGAGGAGGTGCCGACAGCTCCTCGGATTCCTGCCGAATTCTCGACGAAAACGGGCTGGTTTGCTAAAAGAGGGACTGCTGGCCCGGCGAGATTCCCCGGCGGCGGCGCTTGCGATCGAGCCGGCCGGCCCGGACTGGCGCCGGCGGCGGACCCGGATCCATCTCCCACAAAGGAGGGTCTGGAAGCAGGGCAAGCTGCCGGGCGGGTGCCTGTTGGGGACTCAGTTCCTGCTGGGCGGGGCCGAACGAAAGCTGTCCGGAAATGACGAGTGGAACGCCGGGCCCGGGGGCCGGAGGCTCGGTCGGGGGTAGGACCCCCGGGGCGGGGCCCAGGTCCGGAAGCGTTTCCTGGACGCCGGTCAGGGCCTCCAGGAGGCTGGCCTGCAGCAGAGGAATGTCGGCAACAGCCTCAATCACTTTTTCAACGGGTCCACCCGCCTCAGGATCGGATAAGCGTTGGTCGGCGGACCGTAGTCGGGCGGCGGGGCCGGCATGTGGGTTTCAAAATGGACGTGGGGCGGCGTGGTGATCGCGTTGCCGGTATTGCCGATGTACCCGATTACCTGGCCCTTCTTCACATGGAGGCCCTCCCGCACACCCGGGCCGTAAGCGGAGAGATGGGCGTAGTAGTACATCCAGTTGTCGCCCGGCGAGCGCAGCCAGAGTTTGGTTCCCCCGAGTTTGGCCGTCCCCACCTTTTCCAGAACCCCGTCGACCACGGCAAACAAGGGGGTGCCGCTGGCGGCGAAAATATCGATGCCCTCATGCCGGTGGTAATACGCCGTCCCCTCCATCCGGGGCGCCCCGTAGGTGTCGACGTAGGAGTACGGCGCCCGGACCGGGAATGCGAAGCCAGACTTGCGCTTCTCGATCTCGGAGCGGACCGACTCGTACTGCTTGCCGAGTACGGCCAGGGTCCCCTCGAGGTTTTTCTGGCGCTGTGAGATATCCCGGCGCTGCGCGTCCACCGAGGCAACCTGAGCCGCCTGAGCGTCGCGTTTGGCCTCCAGATCAATCCTCACGCGGATGGCCTCGCTTTTGAGATTGCGCACGTTGTCCAGCGCTTTGGAATCGGACGAGATCACCGACTTCAGCAAGCCGAGCCTGGTCAGGAACTGACGGAAGGTGCGTGCCTCGAGGATGACGTTGACCATGCCGAGCACTTCGGCCCTGTAGGAAGAGGCGGCACGCCCGTTGATCTGGCTTTGGGCTGCGCCGAGTTGGGACTCGAGCTCGACCTGCCTCCCCTGGGCTGCCGCGATCGGCCCCTTCATGGCTTCCAGCCGTTCTTCCTCGGCGTGCAATCGGCGTTCGGCGGCCTCGTAGTCCCGAACAATCTTGTCGAGCTGAGCTTGACCTGCTCGCACTTTCTTGAGAGAGCTTTCCAGCTCGGCCTGCAGCCGGTTCATCTCCTCCTGGCTCGGCAGCTGGGGCGGAAAGGCGGCGGCCCGGGCCGGTGGGGCGGGCTGCACAACGAAGACGGCCGTAAATAAGGCGGCGATAATCGCCGCCACGGGTCGCCTGGTCAACGTCTGCAAAAGGGGCATTTCCGATCCATTGTGATGCCGCCCTGGGGTTTGGTAAAGGATTAATCGGCACCCGATGAGCCGATATACGAGCAAGAACGCGAAAAAATCTATCGCAGCGGGCGCGGTTATTGTTGTTTCTGCCGTGACTTTCAACCAGGTTCGAGATTCCAGCCACCCCGCCCCGGAAAAATCGTTACGCCCCCTTACCTATGTGGCGATGGGCGCATCCGATGTCGTGGGAATCGGAGCGGATGATCCTCCAAACGAGGCCTGGGTGGCGCGGATCTTCAAGAGGCTGCCCCCCGGAAGCAAGTTTCATCGCCTCGGAGTTGAGGGCTCCACGGTCATGCAGGCGGCAATGGAACAGCTTCCCGTGGCCGAGAAGGCTGAGGCCGATCTCGTCACGGTCTGGCTGGCGGTCAACGACTTCACCCTGAATGTCCCGCTGGATCATTACGAACATGCACTGGACTGGGTAGTAGGCCGCTCCTCGCGTGGCAAAGGACGTCTTTTTCTCGGGAACATTCCCGATTTGACCTCGACCCCGGCTTACGACGACGAGCCTCGGGATGCGCTCAAAGCCCGGCTGGATCAGTACAACAGCGCAATCGGGAGGGTGGCCAAACGCAATGATGCAGTCCTGGTCGACCTTTACGGAGCATCCCAGGCGGTCGCCGGAGAAGCGGCCGAACTCGTGGCCGACGATGGCTTTCATCCGTCGTCGTTCGGCTATCAGGTACTGGCCGAGATCTTCTGGAACGCCATCTCCGAAGATCCCGTGACCGGGCCCCTGGTTGACTCCGGCTGATTGGACTCCATAAAAAAAGTAAACGCCGAGGTCGTTTCCTGTGCGAGGTGCCCCCGCCTGGTTCGGTGGCGGGCCGAGGCGGCGGCGGCCCCGCCGCTGCGGTACCGAGATGAGAGCTACTGGGCCCGCCCCCTGCCCGGGTTCGGAGACCCGCAGGCATCGCTTCTGGTCGTAGGGCTGGCTCCGGCCGCGCACGGAGGCAACCGTACAGGGCGCATTTTCACCGGAGACCGGTCCGGCGACTGGCTGTTCCGGGCGCTTCACCGGGCCGGTTTTTCCAATCAGCCGACCTCGGTGCACCGTGGGGATGGGCTGGCCTTGAAAGATTGCTATATCGCCGCAGTCGTACGCTGCGCCCCCCCGGCCAACAAGCCGCTGCCGTCCGAACGTGACAACTGTCTGCCTTACCTTGTCCGGGAGCTGCGTCTGCTGAAGAAACTGAAGGTCATCGTGGCTCTGGGCGCATTTGCCTGGGACGGGGTGCTGAGGGCCGCCCGTGCCGGAGGAGCGGACCGGCCGGGGCCCCGCGTCAAATTCGGGCACTTGGCGGAATGCAGCCTTGGGGATGTAGTCCTTTTAGGCTCCTACCACCCGAGTCAGCAAAACACCTTCACCGGCAGGCTGACCGAAGAGGCGCTTGACCTGGCGTTTTCCAGAGCGAGGCAGCTTATGAGCTAAGCGGCTCCCTGGAGCTTCTGCAGACTCTCTTTCCGCTCTTCCATCACCGAACCCATCTCCTCCAGCTCTACCTTGCTGAAGATCTGCCGGGCCTTCTTGAACATTTCGCCCTCTTCCTCTTCGATGTGGTGGGTGATGTTTTCCTTCATCACGCTGAACTTGGCTCCCCAGGTCTCATCGTCGACCGGAGTGGCTTCTATCTCCGCCATGACCATGTCGACGACGTGATGCTCCTCGAAGCCTTCCAGAGCGACCTCCTTGGACTTGGGGTTCTCTTTGAGAGCCGGGTAGAGAATCTCCTCCTCGATGGTCTCGTGGACGGTCAGCTCGGCCTTGAGCTTCGCGAGGCCCTCCTGGCGGGTCTTGATCCCCCGCACGGTGGTCTTGTCGAGTTCTTCGAGCATCTTCTCGACTTCCCTGTGGTCCTTTTCCAGCAGGTCCAGTGCGTTCATCTCCGCTTCTCCTTTACGTGGCTGAAACTGCGCACTTTATTCCCGCAACGGGAGAAAGAAAACCAGTTCCGGCGGGGCTCAGGCCCCCAGGTCGATGAACTTTATGTCGGGGGCCTCGACGGCCCCAGTTATTTCGTCGAGGACCTTCTCGGGGATCTCGTCGTCCACCGTCAGGCCCATCAATGCCTCCCCGCCGATCTTCTGGCGGCCCACCGCCATCGACGCGATGTTGATCCCGGCCGTGCCGAGAACGGTCCCCACGGTTCCGATAATGCCGGGCCGGTCGGCATAGCGCAGAAAACACATATAGCGTTCGGGCAGCATCTCGATGTCGTAGTCGTAGATCCGCACGATGCGCTCCTCGTCCCGCTTTCCGACCAGCGAGCCGCCGACCGTAACGGTCCCGTGGTCTGAGGTGGCCCTTACCAGCACCTGGTTGACGAAGTCCTTGGAGGCGGCCGACTTGGTCTCCGCCACCTGGATTCCGCGCTCCTGGGCAAACAGTGGAGCGTTCACGTAGCTGACCGGCTCGTGGACTATCGAGGAAAACAGGCCCTTGAGCCCCGCAAGGGTGAGCACCCTGGTGTCGTGCTCGGCAATGGAACCGTGGAACTCGAAGGAGACCTCCTGGATCCCCGCCCCTGCGACCCCGGTCAGGATCTTGCCGAGCTTTTCGGTCAGCGGGATGAAGGGGCGTAGTGCCTCGACGTACTCGACGCCGCCCTGGATATTGACCGCGTAAGGAGCGAATTCACCGTTCAGGGCGAGCAGCACCTGCTCGGCGATGGAAACTCCGGCCTTGGTCTGGGCCTCCTCCGTCGATGCACCCAGGTGCGGAGTGACGACGAAGCCGAGCTCCTTAAAGAACGGGTGATCGCCGGGGGGCTCGGTCTCATAAACGTCGAAAGCCGCCCCGGCCACTTTCCCTTCCCGGTGGGCCTCGAGGATCGCGCCTTCGTCGACGATGCCGCCGCGGGCCACATTGATGATCCGTACTCCGTGCTTCATGGCATCGAACTGAGCCTTGCCCAGGATCGCCTTGGTCTCGGAGGTTTTAGGAAGGTGCACCGTGATGAAGTCCGACTGCGCACAGATCTCTTCGATGGTCCCGGCAAGCTCAACCCCCAGCTGACCCGCGCGGGCTTTCGACACATAGGGATCGTAGGCGACCAGGTGCATCCCGAATGCGGCTGCCCTCTGGGCCACCAGCGTCCCGATGCGGCCGAGTCCCAGGATCCCCAGGGTCTTGCCGTACAGCTCCACCCCCATGAACTTGTTGCGCTCCCACCTTCCGGCCCGCAGCGAGGCGTCCGCCGCCGGGATGCTGCGGGCAAGGGCCAGCAGCAGGGCCATCGTGTGCTCGGCCGCGGCAAGAATGTTGCTCTGCGGGGCGTTGACGACGAGGACTCCCTTCCGGGTCGCGGCCTCCACGTCGATGTTGTCGACCCCGATGCCCGCCCGGCCGACTACCTTAAGGTTGCCGGCGGCGTCCAGGACTTCGGCGGTTATCTTGGTTGCCGAGCGGACGATCACCGCGTCGTATTCCCCCACGGTCTTGAGAAGGTCGTCGGGGCTGAGGCCGGTCTTGACGTCGACCTCGAATTCGGCCCGCAGCTTCTCGACGCCCTCTTCACCGAGCGGCTCCGCTATGAGGACTCTGGCCCTGGTCACGGGTTCGGCCGCAGAAGGCCCGTCATGGCCGGCTGAGCACTTCCTGGGCCGCCGACACTGCGCTGCCGAGCTTGGCCGGGTAGCCGAGCTCTGCCAGCGTCATCTCAAGCGCCCCGAACATCCGGATCACGTCCAGCGGCTCGAACCAACCGAGGTGGCCGATCCGGAAAACCTTGCCTTTGAGCGGGCCCTGTCCGGGAGCCAGGATGATGCCGTACTTGGAACGCATCAGCCCGACGATCTGGTCGTCGGTCAGGCCCTCGGGGGTCGTGATCGGGGTCACCGCCACGGCCCTTTGGGGGTCTTCGGCCATAACCGATAGCCCGAGGGCCTCGGCGCCCGCCCGCACCGATGCGGCAAGCAGCCTGTGCCGGGCCAGGATCGACTCCTTACCCTCGTCTTTCGCCACCCGCAGGGCCGCCCGCAGGCCAGCCAGAACCGACATGGCCGGCGTCCAGGGGCTCTCGGGGTTCTTTTTTTCGTTGCTTTCTTTGTAGGCAGTCCAGTCGAAGTAAAAGCGCGGGGCTTTAGAGGCCTTGTGCGCTTCCCACCCTCCGGGGCCGACGACATTGAAGGCTATGCCCGGGGTGGCCCCCAGGGCTTTCTGGGAACCTCCCACCAGAACGTCGATGCCCCATTCGTCCATCTTGATCTCGGTGGCGCCGATGCTGGAGATGGCGTCCACGACCAGGAGCTTGTTCTTGGCCTTAACCGCCCGGGCGATGGCTTCCAGGTCGTTGACGACCCCGGTAGAAGTTTCGGAGTGCTGGGTGAACACCATCGAGATGTCCGGGTGGCGGTCCAGTTCGGCGCTGATTTCATCGGCGTGGGCGACCTTGCCCCATTCGTAATCCATAAAGGTGACCTCGCACCCGAACCGCTCCAGCATCATCTTGAAGCGTTCGCCGAAGTAGCCGACCGAGACCACCAGGACCTTGTCTCCCGGTGAGGTCACATTCGCGACGGCGGCTTCCATCCCGCCCGTGCCCGATGCGGTGAAAACCAGCACGTCCCCGGCGGAATCGACCAACCAGCGGATCCCGTCCATCACCTCACTCAAAAGCTTTCCGTAGCCGGGCCCCCGGTGATAGACGACCGGGGCGCCCTGCGCCTCGTACACGAAGTGGGGGACCGGGGTCGGCCCCGGAGTCATGAGGATTTCAGGTCTTTCCATGATGTTTTTCTCCAATCCCGGCAAAGCAGGCTTACGGTCGGTGGTCTTCCCTAGTCTATTGCTTCCCCAGTAACGGGCAGGCTCAGACGTTTTTTCAGAAGCTCATTTACTACCGCCGGGTTGCCCCGCCCCTTGGTCGCCCGCATCACCTGGCCGACGAGGAAGCCGAAAGGCTTCTCATCGCCCGCCCGGATTCGCTCCGCGACCTCCGGGTTGCCGGCGATGACTTCATCGATGGCGGCCTCGAGCTCAGAGGTATCCGAGATCTGTTTGATGCCCTGCTCCTCGATGACGGCCGACGCGGGCTTTCCACTGTCGAGCATCACAGTCAGCACCTGCTTGCTCTGGCTTTTCGAGACACTGCCCGCCGCCACGGCATCTACCAGCTCGGCAAGCCCGGTGGGCGTGATCTTCGCATTTTCGATCGATTCCGATCGCTCGGCCAGCAGCCCGGCGAGCTCGTTGGCGATAAGGTTGGCGACCTGCTTCGCATTGCCTTTCTTTACCTGCGAAGCGGTCTTCTGGAAGAACGCTGCCGTGGATTTGCTCGAGGCCAGCACCGATGAGTCGTACGAGCTCAGGCCCGCTTCCGCCGTAAGCCGCCGGCGCAGCTCGTGGGGGAGCTCGGGCAGCGACCGGCGCACGCGGTCGATCTCTTCGCCGGGGGGTTCGATGGGTACGAGATCCGGTTCGGGAAAATAGCGGTAGTCGAAGGCCTCTTCCTTGCTGCGCAGCTCATGGGTCTTGCCGTCTTTCTCGTCCCAGTGGCGCGTGGACTGCACCACAGCCCCCCCCGCCGCGATCGCGCCGGCCTGTCTTTGCTGCTCGAAGACCAGAGCCCGGTGCAGCGATCGCAAAGAGTTCATGTTCTTGATCTCGACTTTGGTCCCGCGCTCGCCGGGTGGAGCCACCGAGACGTTGGCGTCGACTCTCATGGAGCCTTCTTCCATCCTGACGTCGGAGACTTCCAGATACTCCAGGATTGCCTTCAGCTCCGAGGCGTAGGCCCGGGCCGCTTCGGGGGAGGTCAAATCGGGTTCGCTCACTATCTCGACCAGGGGGGTGCCGGCCCTGTTGAAGTCCTCCAGGGAGTAGTCGGCCTCGTGGATGCGGCCCCCGCCCCCGACGTGCAGCGACTTCCCGGTGTCCTCTTCCAGGTGGACCCGGGTGATGCCCACGCGATGGGTCTGGCCGTCGACGTCGATCTCCAGATGGCCGCCGGAGCCGATCGGGATGTCGTACTGGGAGATCTGATAGTTCTTCGGCATGTCGGGATAGAAGTAGTTCTTACGGTGGAAGATCGAGTAGGGGGCTATCCGGCATCCCAGCGCCATCGCGATCATCGTCGTGTACTCGATTGCCCTGGCGTTGGGCACCGGGAGAGTGCCCGGATGGCCGAGACAGACCGGGCATACCCTGGTGTTGGGTTCCCCTCCGAACCCCACCGCGCAGCTGCAGAACATCTTGGTGGCGGTCCTTAATTCCACGTGGACCTCGAGCCCGATCGTCGTGATCAGTGTGGCTGTGTTCATCGCTCGCTTCACCCGGTCCAAATCGGGGGCTTGGCGTCAAAGCCCAACTCCTGCTCGAAGGCAAAAGCGGCCCGGAGCAGCCTGACCTCATCGAGTGGCCGGGCCATGAATTGAAGTCCTACCGGCAAGCCGTCCTCGGGCGCGAGACCGCAGGGTACGGAGATGGCCGCCGCCCCGGCCAGCGAGGTGGGGACCGTGCAGATGTCGGAGAGGTACATCGTCAGGGGGTCATCGGTCTTCTCTCCGAACTTAAAGGCAGTGGTTGGGGAGGTGGGGGACACCAGCAGGTCGAAGTCCCTGTAGGCGCGCTCGAAGTCACGGATCAATAGAGTCCGGGCCTTCTGGGCCTTTCCGTAATAGGCGTCGTAGTAGCCAGCCGACAGCGAGTAGGTCCCAAGCATGATGCGTCTTTTGACCTCCGGCCCGAAGCCCGCCGCCCTGGTGCGGGCGTTCATCGAAAAGGTATCCGGGCCGTCGATTCGCAGGCCGTAACGGACCCCGTCGTAGCGGGCCAGGTTGGAGGAAGCTTCCGCCGGGGCGATCAGGTAGTAGATGTCAATGCCGTACTCGAAGGTGGAAAGTGAAACTTCTCCGATCTCGGCGCCGAGCTTTTCCAGGATCCGCACCGACTCCTCAAAACGGCCCTTGACTCCCGGTTGAAGGCCTTCCCCGGCCAACTCGGTTACGACCCCGATCTTCATCCCTCCGATGCCTTCTTCCAGTGATCCGGAATAGTCCGGCACCGGATGTGGGAGCGATGTGGAATCGCGGGGATCGTGGCCGGCGATTGCCTGAAGCAGCAGAGCCGCATCCCGCACGTCCCTGGTGATCGGGCCGGCCTGGTCGAGGGATGAGGCAAAAGCGATCAGGCCGTAGCGGGACACCAGGCCGTAAGTTGGCTTGAGCCCCACGACGCCGCACAGGGCCGCCGGCTGGCGAATGCTTCCGCCGGTGTCGGTGCCGAGGGCCCAAAATGCCTGACCGGCCGCCACCGCGGCGGCGCTTCCCCCCGACGATCCGCCGGGCACCCGGTCGAGGTCCCAGGGGTTGCGGGTGGAAAAGAAGGCCGAGTTCTCGGTGGACGATCCCATGGCGAACTCGTCGAGGTTGGTCTTGCCGACCATCGGCAGGTCGGCGAGCCGCTCGGCGACCGTGGCGGAATAGGGGGGTACGTACCTCTCCAGCATCCTGGAGGAGGCCGTCGACCGCACGCCTTTGGTGCAGATGATGTCTTTAAGTGCGATCGGCACCCCGGCAACCGCTCTGCTCCCCGGCACCACCGTTGCAGCGGTCCGACGGGCGAGGTCGGGGGTGGTGGTCACGAACGCGCTGACCTTGGGCTCGGCGTCCTCCAGCCGGCCCAGCACCGAATCGGTGGCCTCGCCCGCCGATACGTCGCCGCGTTGTATCAACCGGGCCAGTTCGGATGCGGTGCGCCGCCACAGCTCTTCCAATCTAGAGCTCCTCCTCCATGATGCGGGGTACCCGGAAATGACCGGACTCCTCAAGGGGTGCATTGGCCAGGGCTTCGGACTGGTCCAAGGAGGGGTCAGGGTCGTCGGGGCGGAACACGTTGGAAAGCTCGATCGGATGCGAGGTGGGCGGGACCTCTGTTGTGTCCAGCGATGTAACTCTGCCGGCATGCTCCAGGATCCGGGACAGTTGTTGCCGGTAGAGATCCAGCTCTTGCTCGGTTAGGTCGAGCCGCGCGAGTTTCGCCACGTGCTCCACATCGGACCTTTGAATAGACACCAAGTCAGAATATCGCCCCGCGCTTCAATGCCCACTCCGGGGGCCGAGTTCAATCGTTGGTATGTTGCGCTGGTGGAAATCAACCCGAGGTCCCAGCGCCTCTTGAAGGCCGCCAGGCGGGAGCCGGTCGACGAGACGCCGGTCTGGATGATGCGCCAGGCCGGGCGCAGCCTGCCGGCATACCTGGAAATCCGCCGCCGCTTCGGCTTTATCGAGATCATGAATGAGCCCGAATTATGCGCCAGGGTGACCCTGATGCCGCTGGACGTCATGGAGGTCGACGCGGCCATAATGTTCGCCGACATCATGACGCCGGTGGCTGCTCTGGGCATGGAGTACCGGCTTGAGGAAGGGGTGGGGCCGAGGGTTCCCTACCCGATTCGCTCGAGCGCCGAGCTGGACCGGTTGACGGTGATCCCTCCGGCAGAGGCAATCCCCGAGCTGATGCAAGCCATCAAGCTCGTCAGGGCCGAGCTGGAGGGTGTGGTTCCCCTGATCGGGTTTGCCGGCGCTCCGTTCACGCTGGCGAGCTATCTCATCGAGGGCAAGCCGACCAAGGACTTCACCATCACCAGGTCGCTTATGACCGGAGAACCCGGCCTGTGGCACCGCCTTATGGACACCCTGGCCGTGATGATCATCGATTACCTGGGGGCCCAGGTTGATGCAGGGATCCAGGCTTTCCAGCTTTTCGACAGCTGGGTGGGCGAGTTGAGCCCTTCCGAATACCGGGAGTACGTTCTGCCGCACTCTCGCCGCATTTTCGACCAGACGGCCGCTCTGGGCGTCCCTCGCATCCATTTCGGAACTCGCACCGGGCCTTTTCTGGAGGCAATGGCCGAGCCCGGCGCAGAAGTTGTGGGGGTAGATTCCCTTATCCCTCTCGACGAGGCGTGGCGGCGCATCGGATACGACCGGGCGATCCAGGGAAACCTCGACCCCGAAATCTTGCTCAGCGCCAACCCGGATGAAATAGTTAACGCCGTTGATTCAGTTATCAATGCGGCAGGAGGGCGGCTCGGTCATCTCTTCAACCTCGGCCACGGAATCCTCCCGAAGACGCCGCTCAAAAACCTGCAGCTGATGGTGGACAGAGTTCACGAAAGCTCAGCGTCTGCAACAAAACGGCCAGAATAGGCCCGCGGACGGATCCATGACTACGGGAGTGCTCCTGATGGCTTACGGCAGCCCCCGGAACATTGAAGAGGTGGAGCCCTATTACACCGATATCAGGGGAGGGCGCAAGCCGTCCCAGGAGCAGCTCGACGAGCTGAAGGCGCGGTACGAGGCCATCGGCGGGCCCTCGCTGCTGAACGATATAACCCGCCGGCAGGCCGAGGCGCTTTCGGCGGAGCTCGAGGCTCGCAGGCCGGGGGAGTACCGAGTCGTCGTGGGGATGAAACACTGGCATCCCTTCATCGCCGATTCGGTCGCCGGGATCGGAGCCGGATTCGACCGGGTCGTCGGGCTGGTGCTGGCCCCTCACTTTTCGAAAAAGAGCATTGGCGAGTACGAAAGCCGCATCATCGCGGCCAGGGATCAGCACAGCCTGGGATTCGATTTGACGATGGTCCGGCAGTGGTACGACGAACCCGAGTTCGTCGAATTGGTCGCCGAAAACCTGAGGGCGACTCTGGAGGAGTGGGACGGCAACGACTTTCAAACGGGGATCTTTTTTACGGCTCACTCCATACCGGCAAGGATCGTCGAGCAGGGAGACCCCTACGCCGATCAACTCGAGCACTCGGCCAGGCTGTTCAGCCGGGCCGCGGGCATCGGCCGGTTCGAGGTCGGGTGGCAGAGCGCAAGCGCAACGGGGGAGCCTTGGCTGGGCCCCGATATCCTGACCTTGCTGGAGGAGCACGCCCTGCACGGAGGCCGGCGGGCTCTGGTGGCGCCGGTCGGCTTTGTGTCAGACCACCTGGAAATCCTGTACGACGTGGATGTTGAGTGCGTGGAAGCGGCCAGGCGGCTGCACCTTGAGCTTCGTCGCATCCCATCCCCCAACGACGACCCCCGCTTCATCGAAGCCCTCGCCAACGTCGTAGAGAGGGCCGTCGGCGGACCCGGCGGGGCCGCCGATGGGATAAATTGAAAAAGTGATCGTCGCTTTGAGCGCCGGGAGGGACGCACCGGCTGAGATGCGCTTCCGCCTGGCCCTGGACGAGGACGCACAGTGGAAGTTGCTCACCGGGCCCCGTCCGGGGGTTGCCGAACTGGTTGCACTTTCCACGTGCCACCGGACCGAGATGTACGCGACCGGCGATGGCACTGAGGCCGACGTGGTTCATGCCGTGGCCGCCGTGATGCCCGGGCTGCTTCCCACCGACCAGAACGACATGCGGTTTATGCAGGGGGCCGACGCCATCGAGCATCTGTTCAGGGTGGCGGCGGGACTCGACTCACTCGTCGTCGGGGAGACCCAGGTTCTCGGGCAGGTGCGCCGGGCGCTGGCTATGGCCCAAAAGGCCGGCGCCGCCGGCCCGGTCCTCTCCAACATTTTCGGCAGGGCGTTGCGGCTTGGCCGCCGGGTCCGCGCCGAAACCGCTCTCGGGAAGCTGGCCGGCTCGATAGGTTCGATAGCCGCGGAATATGCGGCCGGGCGACTCGGCAGCCTTGAAGGCAGGCCGGCCGTCGTTGTCGGGACCGGCGAAGCCGCTCGTGACGCCGCAAGGGGTCTGTGGAAACAGGGCGCCGACCTGACGATCGTGGGAAGGACTCCTGAGTCCGCCGCCGAGATGGCCTCTCAACTGGAAGCCAGAGCGGAGCCGATCGATTCACTCTACGACGTCGTCGGGAAGTCTCACGCCGCGGTATTTGCGGTGGGCGGCGGTGTGATCCTCAGGCCCGGCAATCTGGCGCCGAGGCAGGAAGAATTGTTGATCCTGGACGTTTCCGTGCCCCCGGCAGTGGATTCCGAACATATCCCCGGCTGGATCGAACTGCGAACTCTGGAGGACATACCCGGGCCCAGGGGTCCAGAGATCACCGACGCGGTTATCGACGCCGAGGCGATCGTGAAGAAAGAAGTGGCCGATCTTCAGCAATGGGCCGACACACGGGCCTCAGGGGGCGTAATTGCCGAGTTACAGGGGTATGCCGACGAGCTGGTCCGAAACGAGGTCGAAAAGGGGACTTCGGGGCTAGATCTGTCGCCCGAGCATGTGGAGCGGATCCAGGCAGTCGCCAGACGGATCGCCGCAAAGCTCCTCCACGGCCCCACGTCCGAGCTGCGCCGCTCGGATGAAGCTACCAGGGCATTGATCAGGCGCATCTTCCGTCTCGACGCCTGAGCACGGCTCCCGCGGCGTCGTTCGCGTGGGCACTCGGGACAGCCGGCTGGCCCTGGCCCAGACCGGCCTGGTGGTGGAACAGCTCAGCGGCTCGTGGCCCAGCACCCAGTTCGAAATCGTGACGGTCCGGACTTGGGGCGACAGGGACCAGTCGCTTTCGGCCCCGCGGCTGGGAGACGGCATATTCGTAAAGGAGATCCAGAGCGCTCTTCTGGCCGGCGAGATCGATATCGCGGTCCACTCGCTGAAAGACGTGCCCACAGACCCGGCGGCGGGCCTCAACATTGCAGCCATACCCCGGCGCGCAAATCCGGGTGAGGCTCTGGTGGGGGCGACGTTGAAGTCCCTGGAACAAGGATCCAGGGTCGGCACCTCCAGCCCCCGCCGGTCGGCCCAGTTGAAATCTCTGCGCCCGGACCTGCAAATCGTTCCACTGCGGGGCAATGTTCCAACCCGGGTGGAAAAGGCTCGCAACGGCGAGGTGGCCGCGGTCATGCTGGCCGCCGCCGGCCTGGCCCGGTTGAACATACCGGCCGACGAGATCCTCAACCCGGAGGTCATCCTTCCGGCCCCCGGACAGGGCGCCCTGGCGATAGAGGTCCGCGACGGCGACCGCGAGACGCACCGGCTGGCCGCCGCCATCCACGACCCGTCCTCCTATGCCGAAGTGGTTGCCGAGCGGCGGGTCCTGCGGGAACTGGGCGGCGGCTGCCTGCTCCCGGTTGCGGCTTACGGAAGGATCCGCCACGGCAGGCTCCTGCTGGATGGCTGCGTCACCTCTTCCGACGGCTCCCGCCAGGTCCGCGAACGCGCCGAGGGAGATCCGCAGCGCCCCATGGGCGTCGCAAAGAAGGTGGCTCGCTCGCTGATCCGCCAGGGCGCCAGGGAGATCCTCGATGTCTGATCTCCCGCTGGAGGGACTCAAAGTGCTGGTGATGCGACCCGAGCATCAGGCCGAAGAGCTCGCCCGGAGGCTGAAGGCACTGGGGGCGGAGCCGCTCGTGGTCCCCGCGGTTCGAATCCTCGACCCCGCCGACTGGGCCCCCATCGATGCCGTCCTCGACCGGCTGGACCAATTCGGCTGGCTGGTTTTCACAAGTGTGAACGGGGTCGAGTCGATCTTCGGGCGGATCCGCCAGACCGGGCGGACCAGGTCGAGGCTGGCCCAGCGCATCGCCGCGATCGGCCCGGCAACGGCGGCGGCTCTGGAGCTGCAGGGAGTCCAGGCCCATTGGATTCCCCCGGCCTTTACCACCGAGTCTCTGGGCGCCGAGTTGCCCGGCGCGGGAAAGTCGGTCTGCCTGATCAGAGCCGAAGCGGCCGGTGCCGGTCTCGACGAGGCCCTTCGCGACCGGGGCTTCGAGGTGGAGAGAGTCAACGCCTATCGCACGGAGCCGATGCCCCCGGAAGATATCGTCCGGGCTGCGGATGTGGCCCACGCGGCCGCGATGACCAGCGCTTCGATCTCGCGCTCATTCGCCGCTGCGGTCGGGGCCGAAAGAGCCAACGCTCTGCAGATCTGCAGCATCGGCCCGGAAACCTCCCGGGCATGCCGGAACGAGGGGATCCGGGTTGACCTGGAGGCGGAGGTGCACACCATCAGTGGCCTGGTGAGCGCGATGGCCCGCCACCATTGGTGAGAAGATCTATTTTGATGCCGGCAAAGAGACTAAGAAGGCTTCGCAGCACCGACAGTATCCGGCGCTTGGTGTCGGGGACGCGATTGGACCCCTCGCGCCTGGTTCTTCCGCTGTTCGTTCAGGAGGGGCTCTCGGAAGAAGAGCCGATAGCTTCCATGCCCGGCCAGTTCCACTGGCCACCCGAGCGCGTCGGCGTCATCGCCAAAGAGGCCGAGTCTCTGGGCATCCCCGGTTTGCTGATCTTCGGCGTGACCTCCAGGAAGGACGAGCAGGGCTCGCGGGCGGCCGCCGCCGACGGCCCGGCGCAGCTTGGGATCGCCGCCGCGAGGGCTGCGGCACCCGGCCTGGCGATCTTCGCCGATACCTGCCTGTGCGGCTATACCTCTCACGGCCATTGCGGAATCGTCAAAGGCGACCGGGTCCTCAACGATCCCACCCTCGAGGTTCTGGCGGAGGTGGCTGCCTCTCAGGCCGCGGCGGGGGCCGACTTCGTCTCGCCGTCGGACATGATGGACGGCAGGGTTGAAGCCATTCGAACAGCACTCGATCGGTCCGGGCATACCGAAACCGGGATCATGTCCTATTCGGTCAAGTTCGCCTCGTCTTTCTACGGCCCATTCCGGGACGCCGCCGACTGCGCTCCGTCGTTCGGAGACCGTCGCAGCTACCAGATCGACCCGTCAGACCGCCGCCAGGCGATGGCCTCGATCGGCAGGGACATATCCGAAGGAGCCGACATCGTCATGGTCAAGCCTGCTTTGGCCTATCTGGACATAATCGCCGAGGCCGCGGCCCGGTTCGAGGTTCCCATCAGTGCCTACAACGTCAGCGGCGAATTCGCAATGCTCAAGGCCGCAGCCGGCATGGGCTGGATCGACGAGGCAGCGGCGATCCTGGAGGTCCTGGGTTCGATAGTGCGCGCGGGTTCTGACTTCGTCATCACCTACCATGCCCTGGATGCCGCGCGTTTTCTCCAGGACAATCGCTAGGTGACGTCAAGGGATTTGTACGAGCGGGCCTGTCGGGTCATGCCCGGAGGCGTTTCATCGCCTGTCCGAGCCTTCGGGGCGGTCGGCGGGCGCCCGATTTTTATCGCCTCCGGAAAGGGCGCCCGGGTCACCGACGCATCGTGGCGTGAATACATCGACATGCTGGGCTCGTGGGGCCCGCTCATCCTCGGCCATGCCCACCCGGCGGTCGTCAAAGAGATACGCCAGGCGACTATAGGGGGCACGTCCTTCGGCGCCCCTACAGCCCGAGAGGTCGAAATGGCGGAGATGATTACCGAGGCCCTCGCCTCCGTGGACATGGTCAGGTTCGTATCGTCGGGGACCGAGGCCACCATGAGCGCGCTCCGGCTGGCGAGAGCGGCGACCGGGCGGGACAAGATCGTCAAGTTCGCCGGGTGTTATCACGGCCACACCGACTCGCTGCTGGCTTCGGCCGGGTCCGGGCCGGCGACGCTGGGTCTTCCGGACTCCCCGGGGGTGACCGAGGCAAATGCGGCCGACACTATTGTGTGCCCCTTCAACTCGATCGAATCGGTCACCGCCGCATTCGAGGAGTTCGGCAAGGAGATTGCGGCCGTAATCCTGGAACCGGTTGCCGCAAATATGGGACTGGTGACGCCTGCGGCGGGATTTCTCGAGGCTCTGAGAAACCTCTGTGATTCGGCAGGATCCGTTCTCATTTTCGACGAGGTCGTCACGGGCTTCAGGGTCGGATATTCGGGGGCCCAGGGGATGTACGGGATAGCGCCTGACCTGACGACCCTGGGCAAGGTCATCGGCGGCGGCCTGCCCGTCGGCGCCTACGGCGGGCGCAGGGACCTGATGGAGATGGTTGCGCCGTCGGGCCCGGTCTATCAAGGGGGGACGTTGTCGGGAAACCCGGTCGCCATGGCCGCGGGAATCGCAACTCTCCAGGCACTGGCGCCGGGTCATTCGGACGTAGCCGATCCATACGTAACGCTGGAAACGATGGGGGCCCGGCTCCAGGAAGGGCTCGTCCATGCCGCCAAGAAGACCGGTTTGCCGGTGACGGTCCAGCGGGTGGGATCCATGCTGACGGTCTTTTTCACCGATGAGGAAGTGACCAACTTTGAAAAGGCCAAGCGCTGCGACACAAAGGCATTCGCACGGTTCTTCCATGCCCTGCTCGACGAGGGAGTCTACTGGCCTCCGTCGCAATTCGAGTGCGCCTTCTTGAGCACTGCTCATAGTGAAGGCGTCGTCGACGCAGTGGTTTCGGCGGCCGGCAAAGCGTTCGAGAAGGTCTAGAAAGGGATTTTCATGGAAAACCGCAAGGTCATGAGGTATGCCTTCTACGCAACCGATCCTCTGTGGCGCCGGCTGCCCCAAGAGGAGCGGGAGCTTCACAAAAAGGAATTCGTCGAAGCGTTCGACGCCGCCCCGTGTGAGGTTCATTGCTACTCGACCGTCGGGCTGCGAGCCGATTCCGAGCTGGCCATGTGGGAGATAGCCGATTCGGCCGAGCAGCTGCAACAATTCCAGTCGGACCTGAACGGCACCGGGCTCGGCCGCTGGCTCATACCTTCGCATTCGTACCTGGCTCTGACCAAGAAATCCCAGTATCTCAAGGGCCACACCCACGAGGGCCAGGAGTTCAACATGCCTGCGGGCCCGAAGGGCAGCCCTTACCTGTTCGTCTACCCGATGGATAAGCTACGGCCCTGGTACCGCCTGCCCTTCGAGGAGCGCCGCCGCATCATGGGCGAGCATTTCCGGATCGGCCACAAGTACCCATCGATTGCGATCCACACCGGCTACTCCTTCGGACTCGACGACCAGGAGTTCGTGGTCGCCTTTGAAGGAGACTCTCTCGGTGAGTTCCTGGATTTGGTCCAGGACCTGCGGGAATCGGAATCGTCCAGTTACACCGCCCGCGACGTTCCCATCTTCACCTGCGTCAAGCTGCCTCTTGCGGAGATCCTCGCCCAGCTCGACGGCAGCTAATGGCGGTAGTAGCCGCCGGAAAGCTGGTCAAAATCTACAAGGGGGGAAGGCGCGCGCTCGACGGACTCGACCTGCGCATCGAAGAGGGAGAGATCTTCGGGCTGCTGGGCCCCAACGGCGCCGGCAAAACGACCTTTGTGAAGTGCGTTTTGGACCTTCTGAGGCCCACCTCCGGCTCGGTCACGGTCTTCGGCAAACCCGCCAACAATGCCCGGTCCCGCAGCAGGGTTGGCTTTGCCCCCGAGCTGCCGAGATTCCCCGACTTTTTGTCCGGTCCGGAGATCATGCATCTTCATGCTGCGCTGGCGGGCATCCCCCGCGAGCGGGCGGCCGCCCAGGTGGAGGCGCTGTTGAAACAGGCGGAGCTTGAGGAGGCTCCCCGGCGGGTCAAGGCCTACTCCAAGGGGATGGTCAGGCGTCTCGCAGTGGCTCAGGCATATCTGGGCGATCCCGACCTTCTGATTCTGGACGAGCCGACCGCAGACCTCGATCCGATAGGGCGCCGCGCGGTCAGAAACCAGCTGCTGGCCGCCAAAGAGAGAGGTGCAAGCGTGTTGCTGAACTCTCACCTGCTTTCCGAGGTGGAGCGGGTGTGCGACCGGGTCTTGATCATTCACCGGGGGGCAGTACTGGCGGAAGGGAGCCTGGACGACCTGGTGCCGGAGGGCACCGACCTGGAAACTGTGTTCGTAGACCTGATCGAGGGCGCCGAATAATGCGCCTGCAGGGAAGGCAACGCTTGTGAACCAGGTCCTGACGATCGCGGCGGCCTCGGTAAGGGAGCATTCCCGCCGCAAGCTCATCATGTTTTTCGTGGGTGCCTCGCTGATCCTGGCAGCCGGCCTGGCGTACTTCACTCTGCGGCAGGGGGAGGGGAGCCCGCTCGCATTGCCGGTGAACCTGACTGCGAACCGTTTCATGGGATTCCTGGCGCTGATTGCCGCGCTTGCCGTGTCCATGGGGAATATCGGCCGGCCTTTCGCGGACGGAGAGGCCGCAATGCTACTGGCCCGGCCTGTAGCCCGCTGGCAATACGCCGCGGGGCGGCTTCTGGCAAGTGTGCTGGTGGTCGGCGGTCTGTGCGCGTTGATGGTCGTTGAGCTTCAGGCGGTCCGGCTACTCGACGGGTCGGGCATCAGCTCCGGATTATGGGGTTACTGGGCCGTCCAGTGGTTCAACCTGACCCTGATCGTATCGATAGCTACGCTGCTTTCGGTGGTCATCGGCAACCCTGTCATCGTCGCGGTCTGCACCTATTTCATCGACCAGCTGATGAGCGGGATCAGCTTTCTTTACCGATCGGCAGAATTGGGGAGAATTGCCGGGGAAGCCTCTGGAGTCATCAAGTTTCTCTGGTACGTGACACCCAAGCAGCTGAGTTCAGCCCTCTTTTTGAGAGAGCTCGGGGCCGGCTCCGCCGAAGCCCGTCAGGTTATGGAGGCACTTGTGGGTAATACCGCGACGATGGCTTTGTGGGCGACCGCCTACCTGGCGGGAATCATTGCTTTGACGATGGCTCTTGTCGCCCGTAAGGAACTTTAACCAAAGGAGGATTGCCATGGAGGAGCTTGCCAGCAGGAAGTGCGAAGCGTGCGAGGGCGGAGTTCCGCCCTTGACCGGCGAGCAGGCGGCACAGCTGCACTCGCAGATTGACCCCGCGTGGGAGCTAGACGACGATGAGCTGGAGCGCACTTTCAAGTTCAGCAACTTCCGGGACCCCTTCGCGCTGGCAACCAGGATTGCGCTGCTGGCCGAGGAGCAAGGACATCATCCGGACCTCGAGATCTCGTGGGGCAAGCTGGAGGTCTCTCTTAAGACACATTCGATAGGCGGCCTGTCGGACAACGACTTCATCATGGCCGCCAAGATCGACGAGATGACTTAAACCGCGAACCTGAAGTGGGTTACGTCGGCTTCCTTGAAGACGTAGTCCTTTCCCTCGACCCGGGTCAGTCCCTTGGCCTTGGCCGCGTCCCAGCTTCCGGCGGCAACCAGGTCGTCGTAGCCGACCACCTCGGCGCGAATGAAACCTCGCTGAAGGTCCGAGTGGATGACGCCGGCGGCCTCAGGGGCGGTGGCGCCGCGGCGCACCTCCCAGGCCCGTGACTCCTTATCGGAAGCGGTAAAGAAGGTGATCAAGTCCAGGGACCGGTAGACCCCTTCAATTACTTTGCTGACCGCCGGCTCGCCGATCCCGTAAGCCTGCAGAAACTCGGCCGCCTCATCGGGCTTCATCTGAGCCACCTCGGCCTCCAGGGCGGCGCTGACGGCAAACGAGGCGAACCCCCACTGCGGCAGTGGCTGCTGCATGGAAGCCTCGTCAACATTGGCAACGATGATCAGCGGCTTGAGGGTGAGCAGCGCCAGGGGGGAAAACACCGCCAGCTCCTGCGGCTCCCACGTCCGTGTGCTCAGGAATTCGCCGTCCTCGAGGACTTTGGCGGCCGTTTCGAGCGCCGGTACCTCTCCTTTTGCAGCCGGGTCCTTTCGGGCCCGGTTTAGGCGCGTCTCCACGGGGCCCATGTCTGCAAGAAGAAAATCGTCGCGGGCGGTGCGGACGGCACCGTCGGCGTCGAGCCCGCCGAACATCGGGGCGACGAACAAGATGGCGTCCATGTCCCTCAGCCGGGCGGTGGCCGCAGCGGCGGTCCGCGCGGTGGCGTGGAGGTCCTCGAGCTGGATCTGGGCCCCGACTTTGTTCCTGGACCTGTGGAGATCGCTCAACAAATCGAGGCGCGCATCGGGTACCGACACGGTGGCGATGTCGGTAGTGGGCTCCAGGCCCGATATGGCCCGCCACAGCGTCGTCTTGCCGGAGCCCGGGGGCCCGGTGATGCCCACCTTCTTCATTGGTGTCTGCTGCTCATAGGTGTGTCAGGATATCCAGCGCCGGGCAGGGAGGTAGAAATGCTGAAAATCACAGAGGCGGCTTCCGAGGTCCTAGAAAGGGCGTACGAGGCCGCGGCCACCTACGATCCCACCGCGAAGATCCGGGTCTTCAAACGCAGAGACGGCATCGTCACCGGTTTTGCGCACGAGCCTTCGGAAGGCGACCACATCATCGAGCATCAGGGCATGACTCTGTACGTGGCGGCCGAGGTGGATGGAACCCTGGACACCTCCGAGGAGCACGACCGGCTGATCGTGCACCCGGCCTAACGACTCAAAGGGGCCTGACCGAAAGAATCTCCACGGAGAAGGAGCCGGCGGGGGCTTCGATGTCGGCGGACTCGCCGGGCTTCTTGCCCATGATGCCCTTACCGAGCGGAGATGAAGGAGTGATGGTCCGCAGGCCATCGGTCTTTTCCTCAATGGAATGTGCCAGCAGGTACTCATCGGTGTCGTCGCCGTCTTTAATGGTGACGATAACGCCGGGAACAACCTCGTCCCCGGAAGCAGGAGTCTCCCGGATCACTGCATTCTTAATCGTGGCCTGCAGCTGGCGGATGCGAGCCTCCATCAGGCCCTGGGCATCCTTGGCGGCGTGGTATTCGGCGTTTTCCTTCAGGTCGCCCATTTCCCTGGCGCGCAGCAGCCGTTCGCTGGCTTCCTGGCGGCCGGTGGTCGTCAGTTGCTCCAGTTCGGCTTTCATGCGCTCGAGAGTCTCAGCGCTGACGGCTATGTCGTCGGGATGATCCACAAGACTCCTTTTCGTTTCTGCATAGTTTGAGAGTACTGCCGAAAAATCAAAAACGCCCCTCCTGGGGCGCTTTGAGTGGGTGATGCCTGCCGGTTAGACCCCTACAGGCATCGCCTCCCGTCCGGATACTTCTTCGGACACCGGGATTTCGAACTCTTTCGATTCGAGGTCCCTTACCCGGGCCTCAAGGACCTGGATTCGATGGAGAAGTTCCTCCAAAAGCGGGTCGTTGCCCTTATAGGCAAGGCCGGCCCACGGCTCACGTACTTGTAGCTGCTTCATAAGCGCTCCTTCCTGCCTTACTGGCAGATCCTGCCAGGCCGGCAGATATCGTTCCCGAGGCTTAGGTACCTGAGCAATTCTACTGCCGCCCCGGTACGCTCGTCTAGACCTAATTTTACAACTTTTCCCATTATTCGGGGCCATCTGGGTTCAATGCGGACGTTTATACAGAATCTGGTTCATAG
>JBOGWH010000296.1:0-4734 GCA_050692975.1 Actinomycetota bacterium
ACCACTTATTTGAGGTTTTTGCGAAATGCTCCTACGGGTCAAGGGTTTCTGCGGGGGGCTTTGCCGGGGCGCTGCTTTCGGTGATCAATCTTGCTCCGCGCTGGCGGGTCAGCGCCGCCCATCCCCACTGGAGCAGCACCAGAAGCCGGTTGCGAAAACCGATCAGAAAGTAAATGTGCACGGCCAGCCAGACAAACTTAGCTGAAAACCCCCTCAGCTTCAGTCGCGGGAACGAAGCTATTGCCGAACCGCGGCCGATCGTCGCCAGCAGGCCCTTGTCCCGGTATCTAAATTGTTTCCGGGGAAGGCCGTGGAGGTCGCGCAAGATGTTTTCAGCCGCAGCCATGCCCCCCTGGATGGCGGCTGTGGCCACGCCGGGCACGGGCTTTCCCTCATAGGTCGCCGCCGCCAGGTCGCCGACGACGAAGACCTCCCGATGGCCGGCGACCGTAAGGTCGGACTCCACCGGGACTCTCCCGGCTTTGTCGAGAGGAACTCCCAGGCAGCGCGCAAGCTCCGATGCCTGGACTCCGGCCGCCCACAGGACGCTACCCGCTTCAAGCCGCTGTCCGTTGAGGTTGACCCCTCGGTCGTCGACGACGGTCACTTTCTTTCCGGTCGCAACCTCGATGCCGCGCGATTGCAGCACCGCGGCCGTCCACGCGGCCAGATCCTCAGGAAACGTCGGCAGTATCCGGGGGCCCGCCTCCACCAGCGCGATGCGCACCGTCTTGGGATCGAGGCTCCTGAAGTCCCCGGCCAGCGCATGGGCCACGTCGGCCAGCGCTCCGGCAAGCTCGACGCCGGTGGGCCCGGCACCGACGATCACGAAGGTCAATAACTTGCGGCGGGCTGCGGGGTCTTCCTCCCGCTCGGCATGCTCGTACGCGGACAGGATCCGCCTTCGTATTTCTAGAGCGTCCTCAACTGTCTTCAACCCGGGGGCGTTCACCGCCCAATCGGCATTTCCGAAATACGAGTGACTGGAACCGGTCGCAAGGACGAGGTAGTCGTAGGAGATTTCCTGTCCATCGGCCAGCTCAACTTTCCGGCTCTGCAGATCGATGGAGTTCACCTCGCCCAGCAGCGGCCGGGCATTTTTCTGTGAGCGAAGGATCTTGCGGATCGGGCTGGCGATATCGGCGGGGTTCAGCAGAGCGGTGGCGACCTGATACAACAGCGGCTGGAAAAGGTGGTAGTTGCGCCGGTCGATAATCGTTACGCGTACCGGCGCGGGTTTAAGTGACCGGGCCGCGTAGAGGCCGCCGAATCCGCCCCCGACGATTACGACGTGAGGCTTTGGCGGCCGAGGTTGCCCGTCAGAGGGTGTTGCCGCCGGGTCGTCTATGCCGTGGGTTGTCATGGAGGGTATTTACCCGCGGGCCGGGTCTTTCACCGGGTCTTGCGGGTTCTTGACGGGCAGGGTCGAACAGGGATAGAAAGCACCCGGGATTCCCGTCCCAGGGGGTCACCCCGCAGATTCTTGAGGAAGGAGTTCGAATGATGCGATTTCGTTCATATACCCGCGTCGTGGCCTTGGCGATTACTCTGGCGGCGGTGTCGGCCGGATGCGCGCAGGAGGAGGTGACCACGCCGGAGCCCACCGCCACCGAGGAAAGTCCTCAGGCCGAAGCGAGCAAGGTCACCTTCAAGCTCAGGGAATTTGCCTTTGATGTTCCAAAGAGCTTCAAGGGAGGGTTGGTGGAAATCCTTATGGACAACTCCGCCGGCAAGGAGAGTCACGAGGCGGAGATGACCCTGCTGTCCGACGGAAAGACCGTCAAGGACCTGCAGGAGCACTACAAGAACACCGAGGCCCCCCCGGAGTGGGCGAAGCCCTACGGAGGGTCGGGTCCGGTTCTTGCCGGCAAGCAGGCGACCTATACCGCCAATCTTCCGGAAGGCACCTACGCTCTGGTCTGTCACGTTCCTTCCCCGTCCGACGGCACCGCGCACCTGGAAAAGGGCATGGTCTCCGAAGTCAAGGTAGAGAAGGGCGAGGACGGGGAGCTTCCGGAGTCCGATCTGACTATTGATGGGGCCGAAAAAGAAGAAAACGGCAAGACGACCTTCTCATTCGACGGGATCGAGGACCTCAAGGCCGGCGAGCAGACGGTGAAAATGACCGTCACCAGCAAACAGCCTCACTTCTTCGCCCTGACCGAGCTTCAGGAGGGTAAGACCCCCGAGGATGTGCTTAAGTTCTTCAGCTCGGAAGGGCCGCCTTCGGGTCCGCCACCTTTCGGCAACTTCCCTGGGCTGGCGGCGACCATGCTGCCGGGCCAAGAATCCACCAGGACGCTGGATCTCGAGCCGGGGACTTACGTGATGTTCTGTCTGATCCCCGACACCGACGGAACCCCCCACGCCGCCAAGGGGATGCTCCAGAAGATAGAGATCAAGGAGGCCTAGCGAGCGCGCTTTTGCGCGGATTATCCCGCAGCCTTAAGCCGCACCCGGTTGGAGGAGGGGTCGAGCGCCTTAAGCCGCACCCGGTTGGAGGAGGGGTCGAGCACCTCGTAGGCGCTCTGCCTCTCCTCCGGCCGAACTCCCGCATCATCCAGTCGTGAAAGCACCCGGTCGAGCTCGACCCGGCCGGGCAGCTCGATCGTGAAATGCATCAGTCCCGAGGCCCCGGCAGGGCCCGGCTGCGCGCCGCGACCAGCCCAGGTGTTCAGGCCCAGATGGTGGTGGTAGCCGCCGGCGGAAACGAAGGCTGCGCTGGACATCTGCCCCATCACGTCGAAGCCGATCAGACCGTGGTAGAAGGCCACCGCGGCGGCGAGGTCGGCGACGTGAAGGTGGACGTGGCCCATCTTCGTGCCGCCCGGCATCGGCTCGTTGAGGTCGTCGTCGGGGGACAGGGCGCCGAGCAGTTCCTCAAGGTCGATCGGATCCCGACCCGATCTGCGTCTGCCGTCTTTGTCTACTGCGTAAAAGTCGTCGCTGGAGAAGCTCCAGGTCCCGTCCTCGGGGGTCTCGGTATAGATTTCGATGCCGTTGCCGTCGGGGTCCCAGATGTAATTCGACTTGGTCATGACATGGTCGGTGGGAGACTGTGGCCACTTATAGCCTGCCAGCCTGGCTATGGCTCGGGCAAGATCTTTCCGGCCCGGCACCACTATCGCAAGGTGGTAAAGCCCCGTCGTCCGAGGCGGGACCGGGCCGTCGGCTCCCCGGTGCAGCACGACCAGCCCGAGGCCGTGGGCCCCCATCGCGATCTCGTCTTCTTCCGACGGCATCTGGGTGAGGCCCAGATAGTCCCGGTAAAAGCGCAGGGCCTGATCACCGTCGGTCACCTTCAGGTGCACCGGGCCCATCGCGGTGGCGGCCGCGATAGTAAACGGCGCTTGCTTGATCTGCGGCCGGCTCATGTCACTCTCCGATAGTTGCTGGTGCAACTATTTTAAACCCGGGCGGAAATGCTTGCCGAGGGTGTCGCGCTGGTTCTGGTAAGAGGAGCCGATTTCACGCCCGTAGAGGCGCGTCGGGGTCTCCAGCATCCTTTCGAAAGTCAGCTTGCAGACACGCTGGCCGTGCTCGATCATGAACGGCACGTCGTGGGCCCGGACTTCGAGGGCCGCGCGCGACCCGTGGAATTGTCCGGCGGGGTCGAACCCGAATCCCGGGTCGAAAAAGCCCGCGTAGTGAGTCCTCAGCTCACCGCTGGTGGGATCGAAAGCCGTCATTTCAGACGCGTAGGCGGGGGAGATCCTCACTTCCTCCTGGGACAGCAGGAGATAAAAGCGCTCGGGTGCCAGGACGATTCGATCCCCCGGCTCCCGCCGGACGGGATCCCAGTAATCGTCCGGGTTAAGCGGTTCGTTTCCGGCAAGGGGCAAAAGCGGGGCGTTGTCTTTTGCCCGGTGCCCCACGCGCCCCGCGTCGTCTCCCTTTAGGTCCAGGCCGAGGAACAGTCCGCGGGCGGTGTCGATTTTGTGAACCGGCTCCCCGTCGCGGAAAACGATCGGGTCCTGCTCGTGGGCCGACAGGATCTGGGCGTCGGTCAGCCGCGACGGACCGGTGGAAAGTCGCAATTGGTTCAATGCCAGCCCCTCCTTTACCCTCACCGTGAAGGAAAGCGGAACTATTTCCAGGTAAAGCTCGCCGTGGTAGCCGGCGTTTATCTCGTCGAAGCGGAAGCTGTTGTCGGTGATCACGCGGGTAAAAACATCGACCCGGCCGGTCGAGCTCTTGGGGTTGGCCTTGCCCCTGATGGTAGGCGGCAGGCTGACCTTTTCGATCAGCGGCACGAGGTAGGGACGGTTGGTCTCCAGTACCGCACCGTCGCGCCTGAGGTCCAGCTCGTCGACAATGAGGTCCTTCATCTTCGCGCTGACCGGCTGGGAATCGGGGAGGAAGCTGCACCGGATCCTGTATGCGACCTCGCCCAGCCTGAGATCGATGCTGGCGGGCTGGATGTTCTCGGGGGGAACCCGGTACTTGCCGGCGTCGATGACGCCCAGGGAGACGGCCTTTTCAAGGTACTGATTCGGCAGTACCCCCGCCGCCCCTTCAGGGATTCCCAGTTCTTCTTTCACGCATCTTCTCTCGAGTAGTTGCGGCCAAGTCTCGCGGACTACCAGGCCCCCCCGCCACCGGCGGGCTACTAGACTGGCAATTCAAGCTAATCGGTCAGGAGAACATGCCGCCGCTTACTGAGGAAAGACGCTGGGCCACGGTGCTTTTCGCCGACCTGTCGGGCTTCACCACGCTGTCCGAGCAGATGGACCC
>JBOGWH010000297.1:0-3993 GCA_050692975.1 Actinomycetota bacterium
GTCAAGGGCTTTCTCTCAATTCCGCAGAACCCTACGGTTTCGAAGAGGTGGCGCCGGGTGTTCCGGCCGACGACCGTATCCGTGCGGTCTACAAAAAGGCGCTTGCATCGGCCTTCCGGGGGCCGTCCGACCCACCGCCGCGCCCGTTCAACCGGGGTGACCCGCAGGCTTTCGTGGCCTGGCTCAACACGCCGGATCCCTCCAGCCGGGTCCCGCTGGTCTCCCGGTACCTCTCCGAGCTCTACGACAAGAGGGTTGATCTTCACTTCGCTTTCCCGGGCGTGGCCGGCGCCGGGGCCGCCGGCTTTCTCGAATGGGTGGTGCGATACGGCGAGGCAGAGGCCGGCATTCCCGCATCCCTGGTGGAGCCCGCCGCCCGGGCCATCGATGATTCGTTCGCCAAACCTGCCGAACCATCCGAGGGCGGCCCCCCGCTTTTCATGGAGCTTCCCGACGGGATCAACATCGCCGGCTATTTCACCGCCGAGCTCGGGGTCGGCGAGATGGCCAGGCTGTTGCTGCTGGCCTTTCAGCGGACCCCGTACTCGTTTTCAACCTATTCGTATAGGGGCGGCTTCAGCCGCCGCCGGCATCCATTCAGGCAGATAGGCGAGGAGTTCGCCTACAACACCAACCTGATCTGCATAAACGCCGATCAGCTCGGCCAGTTCGTTATGGACACCGGACACCGCGTCATGCAGCACCGGTACAACATCGGCTTCTGGTGGTGGGAGGTCGACATCCTTCCCCCCGGCATGGGCCGTGCGGCGGACCTTCTCGATGAGATATGGGTGGGTACCGAGCATGTGGCTGGGGCGGTCCGGTCGGTTACCGACAAGCCGGTATACGTGATTCCCCCGCCGATGAGGCCGATAAGCGCCCAGCCGGCTGAAAAGGAGTCTCTAGGACTGCCGCCGGGCTTTACCTTCCTTTTCACGTTCGACTTTCTCAGCGTGGAGGAGCGAAAGAACCCGGTGGGGGTTATCGAGGCGTTCAAGATCGCGTTTCCCGAAGCCTCGGACGGGGGGCCGAACCTGGTGATAAAGAGCATCAACGGCGACAGATCGTCTCTCGAGCGCTTGAAGATGTCCGCGGCGGCCAGACCCGACATCAAGATCCTGGACGGCTATCTGCCGCCGGAACGCCAGGACGCCTTGCTTGCCTGTTGCGATTGCTACGTCTCGCTGCACCGTTCGGAGGGATACGGGATCGGTATGGCCGAGGCGATGGCGCTCGGGCGCCCCATCATCGCCACCGGGTACTCGGGCAACATGGCCTTTCTCAACGACACCAACAGCCATCTGGTCGGATACCGGCTGGTCTCGGTGCCGTCGGGGTCGGGCCCCTATCCCGAGGGCGCCAGGTGGGCGGAGCCGGATCTGAAAGATGCCGCCCGGCTCATGCGCAGGGTCTGGGAGCAACCAGACGACGCCATTGCCTTGGGCCGGCAGGCCCAGAGCGAGGCTCTTACAATTCACACTCCCGAACGCACCGCCGAGCACATCGTCGGGCGTATGGACCCCATCATCCGGCGCCATCAGCGCCTGCGTCATGAGGAAGAGCTGCGCCGGCTGCCCCCGCCGAAAGCAACCAGGATTTCAAGCCTCCGGAGAGGCTTGAGCGGGTTCCTTAAGGGGCCGTAGGGCCTTCCGCAGCAGCATCCCTCCTGCGACCACGATAAGGGCGACTCCGGCGGCGGCCATGACGGCCCATATGCCCCATCCCGCTGGCGGCGCCCAGTAGCGGCCGTCCAGGAAAGCGAAGGGCCCACCGTCCCGTGAGGTATAGCGGCGGGCAACGGCCAGCCATCCGAGTCCGATGCATCCGGCCGACACGAAGGCGATCAGGCCGGGCAGGAGGCCGGCAACAGGCTGTTTTCTCTCTTGGGCGTGCGCGGTTTCACCCGCAAGTAAGGGGAGAAATACGGCCAGCGGCAGCAGATGACGGCCCTGAGCGCCGAAGGCGATGCTGCGCATAACCGCTTCCAGCCCGACCGCGAAGACGGCGATTCCCGCACCCGCAAGAAGAAGAGTTAGCCGCCTGCGTGCAGGCCCGCGGCCGGCCAGCGCTAAGAAGATCAGGGCCGCCAGAGCAAGGGTCCAGGCGGCGTAGGCGATCCTGGGCAGCGGAACATCGAGTGCCCCGAAGTTTCCGATGACCTGCATGTACAGGGCGGTCAATACCGGCGGCGCCGCTCTCAGTGCCCTTGCCAGCGCCCCCGCCGCCAGCTCCGGCCGGGTCTGCTGGGTAAGCTGCCACGCGACCGCGGCGATCGCCGCGGAGACCACCGCCGCGAGAAACATCGCAGATTGCCGTTTGCTCTCCTTGACGATTTGCACCACCCTGGACCGACCCGCCCAGAGCGCCACCATCGCGAGACCCGCGGCGACCCACATGAAGCCGAGATCGCGCGTCAGAGCCAGGGCCGCCGCGCTTATCGTCAATGCCGGCCAGATAAATCGGCGCACGGGCCGCTCGCTCGCCACTCTCAAAAGGCAGGCCATGAAGCAGATGGCCGCTGAGGTTTCCGGGCCGCTGCTCGACATGGTCGCCATACCGTAGGCGGTCATCGGGGTGACCGCCAGCATTACTCCGGTAATAGACCAGGCCCGGCCGGGGTCCCACGCGGCGTATACGGCGGCGGCAACGAATACGAGCGACACAAGCCCGATCCCCACCCTGCCGAGCAGCAGAGCGCTCTCGGCCGAGGCCCCCAGGCGTGACAGGTAGCCGGGGATCACGTAGCTGTAGGGCGGGTACCTGCCCACGTAGGTGCCCAGCTCCTTGGCTTTGTCGGAATCAGGCGATTTACCGGGGCACTGCTTCGGGTAAAGGCGGCCCTCATAGCAGTCGAAGGCGGCCGGGTCGTAGCGCTCGGGTATCCGGACGAGCCGGGTCTGTATCCGCAGCCATCTGAGGTCCTGCGTGGCGGGTGGCGGACCTGCGGCGGGGGGCGGGTCCTTCAAGAAGATCTGCCCGCGGCCGGCCGCCACGGCTTTCAGATAATGAAATCGTTCATCGGGCGCGGTATCCGGTGGGATCGAGAAGATCCAGCTCAAAACGATAAGGGCATACCCGGCCACCAGGAGGTGGGGGATTGCCCGGACCTTCCCTGATCGCTCAGCCCGGTTCATGAGTCCTCTTCCTGGTGCCTGCGCGCAATTGACCGATCAACAGGGCTGCAGGAAAAACCACTGCCAGGACCCTCCATACGCGGGGCCATGCGGTAAACAGGCCGTAGGTCCCCGGCATCGATCGCCCGACCGGACTGATCTGCAGGAAGCGGCTTTTCCTCGAGTCACGGGTTTCGCAGTAGATCCGGGCCACCGGGTCGCCTTTGGATTCGATCCCGCTCAGACGAAGAGACAGGGCGGAGGTGCGGGGCCCGAACGCTCTGCCGACTTCGGTTTCTTGCCCGGGATCCACCTCGAAGGCCTTCCCGGCGGCCGGAGGCAGCCGGTAAAGTCCGAAGGATCCGAAGGTGACGGGCACCGCCTCGGCGAGCCGGAGCTCGGCGGGTACCCCGCTCTCCGGGCGCAGCTGTACCGCCACGGGGGGAAGCTCCTTGAAGAGAATCGAAATCACCTGGGCGGGGCACGGCGAAACAAATCCGATCGTGGCTTGCGGGGCCCAGCCGTCGTTGTAGGACTGGTCCACGACGGGCGCGAGAGGGCCCAGTGTCTCCCGGGCGTAGCTGGCGGTGAAATACCCTTCCTCGGCGGTACCCGCGGCGAAGATCGAAGCCCCCGCGGCCAGGGCAATGAGGATCCCCCCGGCCCGCGGGCCGAATCCCAGTACCAGTCCGACGGCCGAGAGGACCGCCAGAAAGGGAAGGGTGAATACTAAGTACCGCCCGAGCATTCCTCCCACCCCGCCGGCGGCAAACTGGATGATAAGGAACATCCCGGCAATCCCAACCGGCACCACGGCGGCAAGCCACCAGAGAGAAAAACGCGCCTCATCGTCTTGCCGGCGATAGGCCGCGATCAGCCC
>JBOGWH010000298.1:0-4144 GCA_050692975.1 Actinomycetota bacterium
GCTTCACGCAGTTCTGGGAGAAGTACGGCCGGGAGCTGACGCCGAAGGCTACTGTTCTGATTCTCGGGGATGCTCGCAACAATTTCCGCACCAGCGGCGCCGAAGTCCTGATGCGTATCCAGGCCAGAGTAAGGCACGTTTGGTGGCTGAACCCGGAGCCCAGGCAGCACTGGGACTCGGCCGATTCGATCGCCCGGGACTTCGCCCGCTATACCGACGGCATGTACGAGACCCGCAATCTCCGCCAGTTGGAAGCGTTCGTGAAGAAGGCTCTTTAATGGGCACGGTCGCCCGGCCTGCTTACAGGGGGCGCTGCCAGAGATGACGCAATGCCGGAGCTGAGGCTTACCGTCGGGCTTCCCGGCCGGCCGGACGACGAGCCCGCTGCTCTTGACGAGCTCATGTCGGCTCTTGCAAGGGAGGCCGGACACCTGGCGCAGTTTGTCCGGGCCCCGGGGGTCGGAAAGCCGGACGGCCCCTACCGGATCTTCAACGCTAAATTCTCCGGTGCCGAGGCATTGACGGCCGTGCTGCGGGGGACCGGGGGATGGTACATGCGTCACCCTCAGGCTACAGTTACCTTTAGGATGGAGAGCAGTAAGGGAGGCACCACAATCCAGCTAAGGGAGTTCACTCCGGTCGGGTTTGCCAAGATAGCCCGCGAGGTCGAGGAATACCTTGAATAACGGGGAATGACATGAAGCGCAAGAGACGTGGCGAGTGGATAGACGCGGTGGATGAAATGCGGCCGATCGAACGGACCACGTTCTGTCTGATCGGTATCGTACCCGACCAGATTGAAGAATTCGGCAAGCTGTTCGGCTCAGGTGAAAAGGAGAAGCTATCCGGAGTCCTCATGGAAGAGGCGGGGCTGCCCTGGGCTAAATCCTTTGAGGAGGCCTGGGAGTCGGGGGAACAGGAGGCCCGCCAGCGAGGCCTGTTCGACCTTATGTGGCACCGCAGGGCGATGGCGATCGATCCGGTCTTGAACGCACCAAATTTCAGCGGTTGGGACGTGTTGATGGTCGTGGCTCGACAGGTCGACGCCGACCTGGCCGATCTGCTGTCAAATATCGATGGAAATAACAGAGCAAACTCCCGCCGCCAGGACGGGCCGGAGTGGTGGAAGGTGTGGCACCACGGAACCGGGGCGCCTCCGGGGGGCTGGCTGACCGTGGAGGAGGCGGCACTGATCCACGAGAAATGGCGCGACTTCGCCATTCCGGAAATCGAAGAGGCCTGTCTCGAGATGCAGGGCCTCTCCTACACCCACCAGGGGTGCTGGAGTCTGATGAACGACATGGGCGGATTCTTCGCCCAGTGCGCGAGTGAAAAACGCGCAGTGGTCGGGGAAGTGGGCCTCTAGCTCTCGCTCGATGCCGGCGCCGCCTTAGGGGACGGCGTTTACCACGTCCCTTCGAAACCTCCGGGGCGCGGGGGACGTCCCGCCTCCCATTTCATCTGCTTGGCTACCGGCAAATCCTCGTGCCACCACCAGGTATCGCCGTTGGGGCAGGGGGGAAATGGCGCCCCCTCCGTCACCTGACACTGGTGTCCATGGTCGTCGATGTAGTTCCCGGTCTTCTCGCAGGGTTCCCTAGTCTTAGGCAATGCACCGCCTCCTGAAAAAAGTAGCCAACAATCTCAACTAAGCAAGCTCATTCTAACCGGATTCTCATTCTTGAAGAGCCGATATACTCTCCGACTATCATGCCCGTCACCATCCGAACCGAAGAAACTCCGAACCCCAACGCCCGGCGGTTCGTGCTGGATCGGCCGGTTCAGGAACAGTCTCGCGGCCGATTCTTCAAGACCGCCGATGAGGCCGACGAGCCCCTCGCAAAGACGCTTCTCGGAATCGAGGGCACAGATTCGGTAATGTTCTTGCCCAACTCCGTAACGGTGAACAAATCGGCCTCGGGGGCCTGGGAAACCCTCGAGAAAGCGGTTTCCCAGGCACTTCACGAGTACTTCGACTGATCTCTAGCTAACCAGCTGCTCCCGGATCTCCTCGATCCTTTCCTGAGGAAGGACGTTCTCGGGATGCTCCTTGCCGATGTGAGTGGTGATCTGCGCAAGCAGCTGCTCCTGGACCTGACCCGGCTTCGCCCAAGAAGCGGCGTGGTCGGGCTTGGCTACAAAGTCGCAGTCGATGCCGGTCACGTCGGAGCATGCAAGCGTGGTGTCCAGAGACACATCCCCACCGCTGCCGATCGGCTCCCTGCGATCGTGTTCAAGCCTTTCCGGATCCGACATTTCGCGGGCGTCGGTTGTTACTTTCTTGCCGTCGGGCTCGACGGTCGTTCTCGTGGCGGGATCGGGCCAAGCAGCCGGTGCCTCCGTACCTCCAGGCTGGGGCCGGGGAAAATTGCCTACCGATCCCTGGTCGTCGCTGTTGCTCATAGGGATTCCTCCTTGCTCAGTTGTCAAGGGGTTTTTACCCGCGAGAAGGCGAGCAAAACGTTTCGGCGGCCGCCTGGGTAACCCAGGCTTAGCGCTTCTTTTTGAGCGGCGCTTTCTTTACCGGGGCTTTCTTGGCCGGGGCTTTCTTGGCGGAGGCCTTTTTCACCGGGGTCTTTTTGACCGCTGCTTTCTTTACCGGCGCTTTCTTGGCCGGGGCCTTCTTCACAGATGTCTTTTTGGCTGAGGCTTTCTTTGCAGGGGATTTCTTGGCGGCCGTCTTCCTCGCCGGGGGTCGGGCTGCCCTCGCGCCTCTGCCGATCGGAGCAGGCGGCGGCGCCGCAAAACGACTCAGGGCCGACTGCAGTTCGGGGGCAAGTCCGGATGAGGCTTCCTCGTCCTCGATGGTCTCGAAGCGCGTGCCGGATGCCTGCTCTTCGTCTTCCTCGTCATCGATGGTCTGAAAACGAGGACGGCGAAATGCAGGCTGCTCCTCCTCCTCATCTACCGTCTGGAAACGAGGGCGCCCAAATGCAGGCATTTGCTCCTCTTGCTCATCCTCATCGATAGTCTGAAACCGGGGCCGCCTGAATGCAGGTTGCTCGGGTTCCTCTTCATCCGTCTGAAAACGAGGGCGCCGGAATGCGGGCTGTTCTTCCTCCTCATCCTCGTCGATGGTCTGAAACCGGGTGGTGGGGCTCATCCGGACTTTCTCCTCTATTCCCGCCATCCGGGGCCCCGGCGGAGGAGCATCCTCGTCATCGACTGTTCTGAACTTGGTGGTCGGTCGCATCGTGATGCGCTCCTCTTCCCCCCCGCCGCGCATACCGGGAGGGCCGGTCTGGACGTCGTCAATCATTTCGAAGCGGCTTCCGGGACTCAGGCGGGGCCCTTCGTCCGGTTGCGAGCCCCTCCGCAGCCGGGGGGCCTCTTCTTCTCCGTCGCCGCCGGCTCTGCGACGCTGCAGCATCTCGGCCCGCTTCGCAGCGCGCTGGCGCTCCAATTCCGCCTGTCGCTGCATGTGCTCCCGCAGGGCCTGGTCACGCTGGCTTTCGGCCATGCCGGGAGGCGGCCTGCTGATCATGTAATCCTGCGGATCGCCCCCGGTCCTCTCCGCAAGATGACTGAGCGCCATTTCGGTTGCTCCGATCGAGTCGTCACTCTCGGGCCCCGACCAGCCGAGCGGCTCCTGCGCGGGCGGCCCGCCCATGGGGGCTCCTGCACCCATGCCGCCGAAGGAGGGAGGGGGACCCGCCGACGACGGCGGGTAGGAAGGGGGAGGCGCCTGAGGCGGGGGCTCATAGGAGGGCGGGGGAGGTTCGTAGGCCGGTGGGGGCTGCCCGGCGGGAGGGGAGTAACTCGGTGGTGGTGGAGAGTACGACGGCGGAGCGCCCATTCCACCGGCGGCGCCCATTCCTCCGCCCATTCCACCGGCGCCGCCCCAACCGCCGCCGGGTCCGCCCAGAGATTGCGGTGCCGTGAGTTGCCGGAGTTCGTCGGCGGCCGCTTTTTCGGCGGCCGTCATCTTTCTTTCCGGCTGCTTGTCTGGGTCCTTGTCCTTGCCCCCAAACAGTTTTTTCATACTCTGCTGCCCTCCTGACTCAAAGCTCTGGTCAAATTCTCTCAGGCATCCTTTTTTAGTTGTCCGGCCGGGGACATGGCTTTCTTAAGAGCGTCATGCGGCCCCCACGAGCTGCTCTGCGACTCTGAGACAGTAGCCTTTCAGCGTCCACCAGCCTATGTA
>JBOGWH010000299.1:0-1634 GCA_050692975.1 Actinomycetota bacterium
GGATCGTTCTGGCCGAGGCGATGGCCGCCGGCGTGCCGGTGGTCTGCTCCAATCTCCCCGGGTACGCTGAGGCGGCCGGAGGAGCCACCTCGGTCTTTCCGGCGGGAGATGCTGCGGCCGCAGGCGCCTCGATCCTGCGAGTTCTTAGGGAGCCCGGGTTGCGCAAGGCCCTGATTGACAAAGGGAATGCCCGGGCGGCGGAGCTGGACTGGGACGTCCTTTCGGAAAAGGTTCTCGCCACCTACCGGCGGGCAGTATCATGAGGTTGGTTCATAGGATCCGGAACGCTCGGGTGTTTCGCCCGCAACAGGGAGCTGCGCATGTCTGCAGGGTTGATTGCACTGATTGTGGCAGGCGTGATCGCGCTGTGGGCGATCTTGACCTACAACCGGATGCGCTCCCAGAGCAACCAGATAGAAAACGCCTGGAGCCAGATCGACGTCCAGCTAAAGCGCCGCTACGACCTCATTCCCAATCTTGTGGAAACCGTAAAAGGGTATGCGGCCCACGAGCGCCAGACCCTGGAGAGCGTGACGGCGGCCAGAGCCCGGGGCGTTGAGGCCAGAGGTGTCGAGGAGCAGGCCCAGGCAGAGAACATGATCACCTCGGCGCTGCGGCAGTTATTTGCGGTTGCCGAGGCCTATCCGGACCTCAAGGCCAACGAAAACTTCCAGGGCCTGCAGCAGGAGCTTTCTCAGACCGAAAATCAGATTGCCTTCGCCCGGCAGTACTACAACGACATCGTACTCAGGTACAACAACACGATTGCCGTGTTTCCCAACGTAGTCATCGCCGGAATGTTCAAGTTCATGCCGAAGACTTACTTTGAGATCGAAGAGGCGTCCTCGGGGCCGGTAAAGGTCGAGTTTTAGGCCCCAAATACTTTTTTGTCCGGATCGGGGTGTGCTAGCCTTCGTTCCCGTGCGAAAGCTGATCCTCTTGCTGGCGGCCCTCATGGTGGCACTTACCGCCTGCGGCGGCGACGATGCCAAGACCTCCGGGCGGCCGAAGTCCTCGGAAAAATCTCCGACCGAGCCGCCCAAGCCGAAGTACTGCGCTTTGAACGGCAAAGAAGTAAGCAGCGATTTCAAAGCCGACCGGCCGGCGGTGGCGATCAAAGTCGACAACCATCCCAGGGCCCGGCCCCAGAGCGGGCTCGAGGCAGCCGACATCGTCTATGAAGAGCTGGCCGAGGGAGGCATAACCCGGTTCATTACGATCTGGTACTGCACCGAGTCGGCGAAGGTCGGTCCGGTCAGGAGCGCCCGTTTGGTCGATCCGGACATCCTTCGGGAATACGACCCGGTCCTGTTTGGCTACTCGGGTGCAGCGCCCCACGTGCTGCCCAAGGTGGGTTCCACCGAAGGTGTGACGGATCTGCGTCATGGAAGCAACGGCAAGGCATACCAGCGCATCGGCGGCGGAGCTCCTCACAATCTGTACACGGGGACCGACAAGCTGAGGGCTTTGCCCGCGGCCGAAAAGGTAAGCGGGGCCCCGGAGATCGGATTGGAATTCGAAAAGCCCGGCGAGACCAAGGAAACTCCGCCGGGCAAGCCATCAGCATCCCCCACGGCGACAGGTTCAATGGCAAGTGGGGCGGCCTCCCCCACGGCGACGGGTTCACCGACATC
>JBOGWH010000300.1:0-32740 GCA_050692975.1 Actinomycetota bacterium
CACCGATTCCAAGCCCGGCGGGCCGTCGCCCGGCCCCGATGCAATCCGCGAGGCAGCCGGTGAGTGATCTGATGTTCAGGGGCGGACGATTGGTCGACCCGGCCTCCGGCTTCGACGCGCTCGCCGATGTGCTGATAGTGAGGGGAAAGATTGCTGCGGTCGGCGGCAGGGTCGACCCGGCGGGCGCGCAGGTAGTCGACATCACCGGGGCAGTCATCAGCCCGGGGTTCGTAGACCTCCACACGCACCTGCGGCAGCCGGGCCGTGAGGACGAGGAGACCATTGCTTCGGGCAGCGCCGCCGCGGCGGCAGGCGGATACACGGCCGTCTGTGCGATGCCGAATACCGACCCGGTCTGCGACAACGCTTCGGTGGCCGAAATGGTCGCGGCAGAAGGCGCCAGGGCAGGGCTGACGCAAGTTATCCCGGCGGGAGCACTCACCCGCGGTCAGAAGGGCGAGGCTCTCGCCCCGATAGGCGAGATGGCGCGCTGCGCCGCCGGGGTCCGTCTGTTTACCGACGACGGCAGGGGAGTGGCCGACCCGCGGCTTCTCCGCCGGGCCATGGAGTACATAAGAGCTTTTGGGGGCATCTGCGCAGAGCATTGCGAAGAGGCTTCCCTTTCAGAGGGCGGCCAGATGAACGAGGGCGAATTCTCGGATTTGCTGGGCCTGAAGGGGATCCCCGCCGAAGCCGAGGAAGTCGCCCTGGCTCGGGACATCGCCCTGGCCCGGCTGACGGGTGCAAGGTTTCATGCCATGCATATCTCGACGGCAGGATCGGTGGAGCTCGTCCGGCAGGCCAAGGCATCGGGTCTCAATGTGACGGCCGAGGCGACTCCCCACCACATCAGCCTTACCGAAGCGGAGCTGATGTCTTGCGATCCGGTTTTCAAGGTGAACCCGCCGTTGCGCTCTTCAACCGACGTGGAGGCGGTGAGGGCAGGGCTCGCCGACGGAACCATCGACGCCGTCGCCACCGACCATGCCCCGCACTCTGCCGAAGAAAAGGAAGGCGAATACGAGCTGGCCCCTCCCGGAATGCTGGGGCTGGAGACCGCCCTGGCTGTTGTGCTGACCAGCCTGGTCCATCCGGGGTTGGTGAGTATGCCGGATATGGTCCGCATGATGTCGGTGAACTCCGCGAGGATCCTGGGTCTCGAAGGACAAGGGGGGCCGGTGCGCCCGGGGGCGGACGGCAACCTCGTGGTCTTCGACCCGGAGCTGGAGTGGGAGGTCGAGCCCGGTGCTTTTGCCTCCCTTTCGGCCAACTCGCCGTGGGCGGGACGAAAGTTGAGGGGGAAGGTGCTCCATACCGTGTTTCGAGGTAACCGGGTGTACGCAGGCGGCAGGCTTGCGGCGGAGGTGGTTCGATGAAGCCGGCGGTGCTGGTTCTCGAAGACGGCGAGGTCTTCGAAGGAGTTTCGTTCGGCGCCGATTCGGAGGCCCTGGGAGAGGTCGTCTTCAACACCTCGCTCAGCGGCTACCAGGAGGTACTCACCGACCCTTCCTACGACGGTCAGATCGTGGTAATGACCTACCCGCACATCGGCAATTACGGCGTCAACGGCCAAGACGCCGAGAGCCACCGAGTCTGGGTGAAGGGTTTCGTGATCCGGGATCTTCCGGTGGCTTGGTCCTCGTGGCGGGGGGAGCAATCCCTGCAGGACTATTTGGAATCCGCGGGCATCGCCGGGATCACCGAGATCGACACCCGGAGGCTGACCCGTCATATCCGGGAAAAGGGAGCTATGCGGGGCGCCATCTCCCGACGCAGCCCCCGGGAGGCAATCGAGTCGGTGGCGGCCGCGCCGGTCATGGCCGGCTCTGACCTGACCGGAAACGTAACGACCCCCGAGCCTTACAAATGGGAGGCCCACGGCGAAAAGCCAATTGCCGCCCCGGACCCTGAAGGCATTGCGGACGCCGCGCAGCTCGAGATCGAAGCTCCCAGATTCAGCGTCGCCGCCTACGATTTCGGGATAAAGCACAACATCCTGCGGCTTCTCTCGGCCCACGGGTGTGAGGTGAGCGTCTATCCCGCGTCGACTCCCGCTTCGCAAATCCTGGCCGGAGATTACGACGGAGTCTTCATCTCCAACGGCCCCGGCGACCCCGAAGCGGTCGGCGGGGGCATCGAGTCGGTGCGGAGGCTCATCGGGAAAGTTCCGGTTTTCGGGATCTGCTTGGGGCACCAGCTAATCGCTCTGGCGGCCGGGCTTACCACCTACAAGCTTCGCTTCGGCCACCGGGGAATCAACCATCCGGTGGCCCGGCTTTCCGACGGATCGGTCGCCATCACGACCCAGAACCACGGCTTTGCGGTCGCGGAGGCCCCCTTCGGCTTCACCCCGCCGTCGGGGCCCGGAGATCCTTTGCCCCGCGATGCCGTCGCCCGCACGGCATTCGGCAAGGCGCAGCTGACTCACCTGAACCTCAACGACTACACGGTGGAAGGTTTTCGCCTTCTGGACGAGCCGGTTTTCGCGGTGCAATATCATCCCGAGGCGGGGCCGGGGCCACACGATTCAAATTACCTGTTCGAAGACTTCTGCAGACTGATGGAGGAAAGCAAATGACAAGTATGAAAGCGCCGGCCGCAGGGCCGGGGGAGATCAACTGATGGGTAGAGGAGACCGCCCCAAGGTGCGCTGGAAGAAGCAGCGCCAGGAGAAGAAGCAAGCTCGCGACAAGCGCAAGGCCGTCGAAAAGTCCAAGGCCCGGAAAGGCTAGCCGACCGGTATGCCCAAACGCCCCGATATCAAGTCGGTCCTGATCGTCGGATCGGGCCCGATCGTGATCGGCCAGGCCTGCGAGTTCGATTATTCAGGGACTCAGGCCTGCAAGGTGCTGCGTGAGGAGGGCATCCGAGTGATCTTGCTGAACTCGAACCCCGCCACGATCATGACCGACCCGGAACTTACCGACCGTACGTATGTCGAGCCCATAACGGTCGACGTTCTCGAAAAGATCATTCTCAAGGAAAAGCCCGATGCTCTGCTGCCGACCCTCGGGGGCCAGACCGCTCTGAACGTCGCGGTTGAGGCCGAGGAGGCCGGCATCCTTCAGGCGCACGGGGTTGAGCTGATCGGAGCCGGAGTCGATGCGATCCGCGTCAGCGAGGACAGGGCCCGTTTCCGGGAGGCGATGCTGGAAATCGGTATGGACCTTCCCCGTTCCGGCTTTGCCTATTCGATAGAGGAGGCCAGGGAGGTTGCTTCGCAAATTGGGCTTCCGGTGGTTGTGAGGCCTTCCTTTACCCTGGGCGGGTCGGGCTCGGGACTGGTCAGAAACATGGAGCAGCTCGAAAAGACGGCCGCGCTCGGCCTGAAGCTTTCCACGATCTCCGAGGTCCTGATCGAGGAATCCGTCGAGGGATTCAAGGAGTTCGAGCTCGAGGTCATGCGCGACTGCAAGGACAACTTCGTCGTGATTTGCTCGGTGGAGAATCTGGATCCGATGGGGGTACATACCGGCGACTCGATCACGGTGGCTCCGGCGCAGACTCTCACCGACCGCGAGTACCAGCAGATGCGCGATGCCGCGGCAAAGATTATCCGGAGAATCGGCGTAGAAACCGGGGGATCGAACATCCAGTTCGCCGTGGACCCATCGGACGGCAGGATGCTGGTGATCGAGATGAACCCGCGCGTATCGCGTTCATCGGCCCTCGCCTCAAAGGCAACGGGGTTTCCCATCGCCAAGATGGCTGCCCGGCTGGCGCTGGGCTACACGCTGGACGAGGTACCCAACGACATCACCCTCAAGACCCCTGCCAGCTTCGAACCGACCATCGACTACGTCGTCGTCAAGGTCCCGCGCTGGGCGTTCGAGAAGTTCCCCGGAGCCGACGACGAACTTGGAACCCAGATGAAATCGGTGGGCGAGGCAATGGCGATCGGGCGGACCTTCCCGGAAGCGCTGCAGAAGGCGATGCGGTCGCTCGAGAACGGCCGCGCGGGCTTGGGCGCCGACGGCCGGCGGGTGACCCCCGGAGATCTGAATAAGGAGGAACTTCTTCAGAAAGTCCGCCGTCCCACGGAGGGCCGCCTTTTTTGGGTGCGGGAGGCCCTTGCCTCGGGGATATCGATAAACGAGGTAAACCGCGCTACCGGAATCGACCCCTGGTTCCTGGCCCAGATCAAGCGGATCGTGGAGATGTCGGAGGAGATCTCCGAGGGCGCACTGGACCGGTCCGGATTGCGCCGAGCCAAGCGGGCCGGGTTCTCCGATCATCAGATCGCGCACCTTACCGGCGGCTCCGAGGACGAGATCAGGGCCCGGCGCATCGCCGAGGGCCTCACCCCGACGTACAAGACGGTAGATACCTGCGCGGCCGAGTTTGAGGCCTACACGCCCTACTACTACTCGACGTATGAGGACGAAGACGAGCAGATCGGCTCTAGGGCCCCCGGGATCATGATTTTGGGCTCGGGGCCGAACCGCATCGGCCAGGGCATCGAGTTCGATTACTGCTGCGTACACGCCGCGCTTGCCGTCCGGGAGGCGGGCTACGACGCCATCATGGTCAATTGCAACCCGGAGACCGTGTCGACGGATTACGACATCTCGTCCCGGCTGTACTTCGAGCCGCTTACCTTCGAGGACGTGATGAACATCTGCGAGCGTGAAAAGCCTCAGGGCGTCATCGTCTCTCTGGGTGGCCAGACTCCTTTGAAGCTGGCCGGGCGCCTGGAGGCGGCCGGAGTCCCCATCGCCGGGACTTCTCCTGATTCGATCGATGCCGCCGAGGACAGGGGCCGGTTCACCGGGCTACTGGAGGAACTGGGAATCGCTCAGGCCCCCGGCGGCACTGCCGTCTCGCAAGAGCAGGCGCGCCGGGTAGCGGAAAGGGTCGGGTTTCCGGTGGTTGTGCGGCCGTCCTACGTGCTGGGCGGACGGGCAATGGAAATCGCCTACAGCATTGATGCACTGGACGGGTACATTGCCACCGCAGCCGACGTATCTCCCGAGCACCCCTTGCTGATCGACCGCTTTCTGGAAGCTGCCATCGAGATAGACGTCGACGCCGTGTTCGATGGAACCGATCTGTATATCGGGGGGGTGATGGAGCACATCGAAGAGGCGGGAATCCACTCGGGAGACTCGGCCTGTACGCTGCCGCCGCATTCTCTGGACGAGCCCACCCTGCTGCGCATCGCGGAGTCGACCGGGAAGCTGGCCCGGGCCCTAGGGGTGCGCGGGCTGATAAACGTGCAGTTCGCCCTCAAGGACGGAGAGCTGTACTGCCTCGAGGTCAATCCCAGGGCTTCGCGGACGGTTCCTTTCGTCGGCAAGGTCACGGGAGTCCCTCTCGCTAAGGTGGCGGTCAGGGTTATGCTGGGCGAATCGTTGTCGCAGATTGAGTTGCTGCCCGAAAAGCCCGCTTCCGGGCCGTGGTGGCCGCTCGGCCGATTGAAGCATGTAGGCATAAAGGAGGCGGTGCTGCCCTTCGCTAAGTTTCCCGGGGTCGATACCATTTTGGGTCCCGAGATGAAGTCCACCGGCGAAGTGATGGGCATCGACTACGACCTTTCGGCTGCATTTGCCAAGTCTCAGACTGCCGCCGGCTGCAAGCTTCCGACCAAGGGCACGGTTTTCGTTTCGGTGGCCGACCGTGACAAGCAGGCGACGCTGGCTCCCATCAGGCGTCTGGCCGCTTTGGGCTTTGAGGTGGTCGCCACTGCCGGCACCGCAAAGATGCTGGAGGAGAGCGGGGTCGCCGCCCGCGCCGTGGGCAAGTATTCAGAGGGATCCCCCAACATCGTTGAGGAGATCCTCAGGGGCGAGATCGATCTGGTCGTCAATACCCCGGTGGGCCGGGGAGCGCGGACCGACGGGTACTACATCCGCACGGCGACGGTGGCGATGGACGTACCGTGCATCACCACCGTCGGCGGTCTGCAGACCGCGGTTAAGGCGATTGAGGCTGGGGTTACCGGGTTCGACGTCTTCTGCCTGCAGGATTTCCTGAGCGGTGGCGACGCGGCGAGGAAGAGCGCATGAGCGCCGGTCTCCTTCAGGTGCCGGCCGGCGTGCATCTGGGCGGATGATTCCATGATCCAGCAGACCGTCGCCGAGATCCTCAATTACAAGAAAGTTGGTGAGGAGTACCACCTGCTGACCATCGTCGCCCCCGAGATCGCGGACAAGGCCCGCCCCGGCCAGTTCGTAAATCTGCAACCCCCCGAAGGTCGGGCATTCATTTTGCGCAGGCCGTTTTCCATCTACCGCGTTAACCGTCGCGGGGGCTGGGCGGCGACGATTGAGGTGGTCTTCGACATCCGGGGAGGCGGGACCCAGGCCCTGGCCGACTTGCGGGCGCACGACACCGTCGACATCATCGGCCCCATCGGCCGCCCTTTTACCATCCCGCGGAGCAGGCATTCCTGCCTGCTGGTGGGTGGCGGGGTAGGAGCGGTTCCCCTGATCTTTCTCGGCGAGGAACTGAGGGCGGCGGGCAAGCGGGTGGACATTCTCTGGGGGGCGGCCCACGCGGGAAGGTTGCTCAATCCCATCGATGCCAAGCGCCTGGGCCTGAAGTCGGCATTTTGCACCGACGACGGCAGCGAGGGCTACCACGGTTACGTCACAGACGTCCTGCCGGACATGATCGAGCAGTGCGGGACGGAGGTGATCTATGCCTGCGGGCCCAATGCGATGCTCGCCGAGGTGAGCCGGGTGGCGATCAAGCACCGGGTGCCCGTCCAGGTCGCCATGGAGGCTTTGATGGGATGCGGTATCGGCGTTTGCATGACCTGCGTCCAGCCTGTCTTCAGCAAGGACGGCAAGGAAGTGATCCACGTCCGGACCTGCGTGGACGGACCGGTGTTCAACGGCGCCAGGATCGCATGGGATGCCTACGCGCCCAGGACCGGCCAGCAGCCGGCGCCCGCGGGCAACTGATGGCCGCCGACCTCTCCATCGATCTGGCCGGAGTAAGACTTCGCAGCCCCGTCCTGACCGCTTCGGGAACCTTCGGCTCCGGCCAGGAAATGTCCCAGTTCTTCGACCTCCGCAAGCTGGGAGCGGTGGTGGTCAAGTCCATGACCGTAGAGCCCTGGCCCGGCAAGCCGGCGCCCCGGATGGTCGAGACGCCGTCGGGGATGCTGAATGCGATAGGCCTTCAGAACAAGGGGATCGAGCACTTCATGCGGGTCGACCTGCCGTGGCTCAATCACATGAAGGTACCCGTAATCGCCAGCGTGGCCGGAAATACGGTTCAGGAGTTCATCTACCTGGCCGACAACCTAAGGCGTGCTCCGGGAGTGGTGGCCCTGGAGGTCAACATCTCGTGCCCGAACCTGGAAGACCCGAACAACATGTTCGCCCACGACCCGAAGGCGGCCGCTCAGGTGATCTCGGCGGTGCGGCGCTCCAGCGAGGTCCCGGTCTTTGCCAAGCTTTCCCCGAACGTCACGAGCATTACCGAGATCGCGTCCGCAGTTCTGGATGCCGGCGCCGAGGGCCTCAGCCTGATAAACACCGTCTTCGGCATGGACATTGACATCGAGACCGCCCGCCCGAAGCTCGCCGGCGTTATCGGAGGCCTTTCCGGCCCGGCCATCCGCCCGATCGCCCTGCGTTGCGTCTTCGAAGTTCACCGGGCGTTTCCTCATGTCCCAATCATCGGCATGGGAGGAATAATGGGCTGGCAGGATGCCATTGCTTTCATCATGGCCGGAGCAACTGCCGTTTCGCTGGGCACCGTGAACTTCATCAATCCCAAGGCGGCCGTCGAGGTGACCAAGGGGATCAATCAGTGGCTGATGCGCCAGGGCATCCGCAGCGTATCGTCACTGCGCGGCCAACTAAAGATTGAGTAGTTACTGCAAGTAGCTGCTTGCTACTTGACGCGGGTCTCCACCTCGGGCGGACGCTCCCAGCCGAACTTCCCTTCCGCGATTTCTTCGAGCGCAACCGACAGCGCCTTGGCGTTTTCCCCGAGGCTTGAGATCTGGGGCGGGACGTAGTCCCGGATGCCTTCTCCCAGCTGGGAGTAGTAGGAATTGATCTGGCGAGCACGCTTGGCGGCGAGCACGACCAGTGTGTAGCGGCTGTCTACTTTGCCGGAAAGTTCTTCAATGCTGGGTTCAATCAACTCAGGGGGACTCCTTCAACTTGTTCATCAAGGCTAACACTTCATCGACGGCCTGTTCGACGTCTATGTTGACGATCACTCCATCGAATAGCTGCTTCTTGCGCAGTTCGTCGTAGGCGTCCGCGAGACGGCGGCCGAGGGCATCCTCCTGCTCGGTGCTCCTCAAGCGCAGTCTCTGTTCGAGGATCTGCATCGAGGGGGCTTCGATGAAGATGAGCTTGGCATCCGGCATGTTCGTCTTCACCTGGGCGGCGCCCTGGACGTCAATCTCGAGCAACACGTCGTTTCCGGATGCCAGCTGACCTTCTACCCACGTGCGAGAGGTGCCGTACATGTTGCCGTGCACCTCGGCCCATTCCAGAAACTCGCCCCGGTTGCGCTTTTCGATGAACTCCCGCTCCGAGATGAAGTTGTAATGCACTCCCTCTTTCTCCATGGGCCGGGCGGGGCGGGTGGTAAATGAAACGGCCAGCTTGACCGGGTAGTCCCTGGCGAGCAGGCCCTGAACGATCGTGCCCTTCCCGGCCCCCGATGGGCCCGAGATGATGAACAGGAGCGGCTTGGACGCTATTTAGGAGAACTCCTTCAAAAGAGCTTCTTTTTGCCGGGCGCCAAGTCCTCTGAGGCGGCGGGATACGGCAATGTCGAGCTTTTCCATGATCTGCTTTACTCGCACCTTGCCGACTCCAGGCAGCGCCGACAGCGCCTCGGAGACCTTCATTCCCGACGCGGCGCTATCGGGCGAGTCGATGACATCCTTCAAACCGATTTTTCCATTCCTCAACAAATCCTTGATTCCGGCCCGCTTCCGGCGGGCCTGCGAAGCTTTCTCAAGCGCCTTGCGGCGCTGCTCCTCAGTTAGAGCAGGCGGTGATGGCAAACCGTGACCCCCTTGATCAGGACCCTCGAAATTATATGCGCGGGGAACAAGCGCGGCGCCGCGCCCGGATAGGGTAGTCATCGCGATGCAGAATATTGCCGGCAAAAGAATTGCGCTGGGAGTTTGCGGGAGCATTTCGGCCTACAAGGCCGTTGAGATCGCCCGGGAGCTGACGCAGCTGGGCGCCGACGTCCGGGTGGTCATGACACCGTCGGCGGTCAACTTCGTCGGGCCGATCACCTTCGCCACGTTGACCGGCAACCCCGTTCGCACCGAGCTTTTTCCTCGGACCGCTTCCGCGGAGATCGTGCACACCGACCTGGCCCGCACCAGCGACCTGATCGTCGTGGCGCCGGCCACGGCCAAGCTCCTGGCGAAGTACGCCCGCGGGATTGCCGATGACTTGATGTCGGCGATGCTGCTGGCGGCGGCTTGCCCTGTGGTACTGGCTCCGGCCATGCACAGTGAGATGTGGGAGGACCCGGCAACCCGGGCCAACGTTGAGGCCCTGGTCGCCGGAGGGGTCGTATTCGTGGGGCCCGACTCTGGAGCGCTGGCCGGGCCGGAAGCCGGGGTCGGCCGCCTGGCTTCCACCGAGGCAGTTATCGCGGTGATCGACGAGCAACTGGCGGCACGCACCCGGCTGGAGGGCGCCCGGGTGGTGGTTACCGCCGGAGGGACCAGAGAGCCGATCGACGATGTCCGATACATCGGCAACCATTCCACCGGGTTGATGGGCTACGAGCTCGCCCGGGAGGCCTTGCGCCGGGGAGCTGAGGTGACGCTTATCTCCGGGCCCACCCAACTGGTCGCGCCCCGTGCGGCGAAGTTGGTGCCGGTTATTACCGCCGCCGAGATGGGCGAGGCGGTGATCAACGCACTCAGACAAGCAGACGGCCTCATCATGTGCGGGGCCGTTTCGGACTGGCAGCCCGCTGAGCCGTTTCGGGGAAAGCTGCGGCGCCTCGATGGGCCGCCGGAGCTGAAGCTGGTCCCCGCTCCCGACATCCTGGCCGAAGTTGCATCTCTGCGGCGCGCCGGGGAGCTGCCGGAGGTCAAGGCGGTGGTGGGCTTCTGCGCCGAGCTGGATGACCTCCAAAGGAAAGGAACGGAAAAGCTCAAAGCCAAAGATCTGGATCTCATGGTGGCCAATCAGGTGGGCGTGCCCGACTCCGGCTTCATCGTGAATACCAACCGGGCCGTCATCATCCACCGGGACGGGCCTCCAGAGACTCTGCCTCTTGTACCCAAGAGCGTGCTGGCCCGCAGGGTGGTCGAGGAGCTTGCCGCTCTGCTCCGACCCATATAATCCAGGTTAAACGAGTTTAAGGAGCCTGCTTTGGCACGCCGTTACCTATTCACTTCCGAATCCGTAACCGAGGGACATCCCGATAAGCTCGCGGACCGGATCTCCGACGCGATCCTCGACGCCATCATGGCGGAGGACCCCAACGGACGGGTGGCCTGTGAGACTCTGGTCACCACCGGCCAGGCCATCGTGGCCGGTGAGATAACCACCGAGACCTACGTTGAGGTCAGCGACGTCGTGCGCAAGACGATCGTTGAAGTGGGTTATGACGACGCCAAGCTCGGGATGGACGGCCACACCTGCGGCGTGCTGGTTGCCATCCAGGGCCAGTCCCCGGATATAGCTCTCGGCGTCGACCACGCTCTCGAGGAGCGCCAGGGCGGCCACGACGCGCTCGACTCCCTGGGCGCCGGAGACCAGGGAATGATGTTCGGGTTCGCCACCAGGGAACGCGACGACGTCGAGACCGAACTTATGCCCGTGCCGATCTGGCTTGCCCACAGGATGGCCCATCGCCTGGCAGAAGAGCGCAAGAGCGGCCGGATGCCATACCTGCGGCCGGACGGAAAGACCCAGGTCACTATCCAGTACGAAAGCGGCAAGCCGGTGGGCATCGAAACGGTTTTGATCGCGGCCCAGCACCAGCCCGAGGTCGACACCGAGACCCTTCTTCAGCCCGACCTGCTCGAGTACGTCGTCAAGCCGATGGTTCCGGAAGCATTGTGGTCCGACAAAATCCGCCTTCTCGTCAATCCGACGGGTCGTTTCGAAATCGGCGGGCCGATGGCGGACACGGGACTGACCGGCCGCAAGATCATCGTGGATTCCTACGGCGGCATGTGCAGCCAGGGCGGTGGGTGCTTCTCGGGCAAGGACCCCACCAAGGTGGACCGCAGCGGCGCCTACATGGCCAGGTACGTCGCCAAGAATCTCGTTGCCTCCGGAGTGATGGACACCTGTGAAGTCCGGATTGCCTATGCCATCGGCGTCGCGCACCCGATGTCGGTGAATATCGACGACCGGGGGACTGCGAAGGTTGATCCCCAGAAGCTCGAGGATCTGGTTGCCGGGTATTTCGATTTCCGCCCCGGGGCGATCATCAAGCAACTGGAGCTCCAGCGTCCGATCTTCAAATCGACCAGCGCCTACGGCCATTTCGGCCGCACCGATAAGGAAAGCTTCGCCTGGGAGCGCACCGACAGGGCCGAAGAGCTCGCCAAGCTCGCACGGGACCTATAGGCCCAACCGCGAAAGTCCTGGAGACCCGCACAAGTTAAACGTGTCGGCGGCGGTCATTAGACTGCCGCAATGCTGGTTGATGTGGTGGTGGATGTTGGGGCCTGGGAGCTGGACCATCCTCTGACTTACTCGGTCCCAGAAAAGTACGCCGATCTAATCACCCTGGGGTCCGTTGTCCGCGTCACCCTGCGCAACCGCCCGGTTCGGGGCTGGGTCGTTTCCACAGACTCTTTGGGCGGCGAGCCGCGGGAAGCAATGAAAATCCTGCCGATCAAGTCTGTTTCCGGTAAGGGGCCGGTTTTCGATGCGGCCCTCCTTGAGATGGCGCGGGCGCTGGCGGCTCGCTACGTTCACCCCTTGAGCTCGTTTCTTTCTCTCTTCACACCGCCACGGGTGGGGAGACCATCGAAAACTATGATCGCCGCTGCCCGGACGAGGAAGCCTGCAGGCAGGGGCGGTAAGGCGCTGTTGATGCGGCTCGGAGCTGGGGAAGATGCGGTGAAGACCTACGAGGAAGAGATCCGGCGGTGCCTCGAGGGGGGAAGCGGTGCAATCGTGGCGGTGCCGGAGGTCAGGGAGGGCTCGGTGGTCCTGCAGCGCCTTGCGGACGCCCTGCCGGACGACGCGGCAGTCGTCCACAGCGGCCTCGACCCCAAAGAGAGGTCGGACGCTTTGTGGGAGGTTGGCGCCGGAAAGCGCCGGCTGGTCCTGGGGGGAAGGGCGGCCATGTTCGCTCCCCCCTTCGACCTCGGCCTCATCATCGTGCATAACGAGCACGACCGGTCCTTCAAGGACCAGCGTTCTCCCTATGTGGACGCAAGGGAGGCGGCGCTGCAGCGCGGCCGGGCCGGCGGGGCCGACGTCATCCTGGCCAGTCCTACGCCCTCCCTTGCCTCCTTCGCCCACTTCAACCGCCCGGAAGCGTTCGAGGAGCCCGACCGGGCCGGTGAGAGGTCGCGCTGGCCGGTTGTTGAGCTCGTGGAGAGGACGGGCGCGATGGTCCCGAGACGTGCCGTGGCGGCAATCATCGAGGCCCGCCGCCGCAGCGCCAAAACCCTGGTGCTTCTTCCGAGGGCTCAGCGCTCTCGCGCCGGCCCCGGCCCTAGCGAGGTGGCCTACTTCATCTCCCGGGTGGTGCCGGACGCGAAAGTGTCGAGGGTCGACCGGCCCAGTCTCGGGGATGAACCGGGAGCACTCGGTCCTGCTCTCGAAGCGGATGTCGTCGTTGCCACCGAGGCCGCCCTTGCCGAGATCCGCCGTCCCGAACTAGGGCTCGTAGTCGCCCTGGATATCGACGCCTACTTGCAGCGACCCAGCACAACTGCGGTGGAGGAGGCCTTCGCTTCGCTGTGGTCCCTGGGTTGCCTGGTCGCCGGGAAGTCGCCCAGGGGCAGGATGCTCATCGAAACCGACAGCCCGCAGCATCACCTTGTTCAGGCCCTGACCCGCGGCAGCTTCCGGTATTTCGCAGAGCGCGAGCTGGCCTACAGAAAGGAGGCCGAAGCGCCTCCGTTTCGATCGATAGTGCGCCTGGGAGTAAACGGCGAGGTATCCGGCCTGATGGACCGGCTGCAGAAGCTTCCGGGCACCACCGTCCTCGGGCCGGTCCCGGGCGGGCGGTTGGGGACCGAATTCCTGCTGAAGGCCGAGGATGCCGGGACTCTTACCGGCCCATTGGGTACCATCGTTAGAGAAGCAGAAAATCGAATTCTCGTTGAGATGGACCCCCGGGACTGAGTAGATGGCGATATTTCCCATAAGGCTTTTTGGAGACCCCGTTCTTCGGCAGAAGGCTGCGGAGGTCAAAGAGATCGACGACCACGTGCGGAGGCTGATGACCGACCTCACCGACACGATGATGGATGCGCCGGGCCTCGGCCTGGCGGCCAACCAGATCGGGGTCCCCAGGCGCGTACTCGTGTGGCATAACGAAGAGGACCGGGGCGCCATCGCCAACCCGCGTCTCGTCGAACGGGCCGGCACCGACGTCGGGGAGGAAGGCTGTCTTTCTCTGCCGCCTCTGCGATATCCGGTGGAGCGGGCGAAGTGGGTCCGCGTCGAGGGCCTGGGGCCGGATGGCGAAGTTCTGATCCTTGAACGCGAGGACCTGACCGCCAGGATTCTGCAGCACGAAATCGACCACCTGGACGGAGTCCTGTTCATCGACCACCTCCCCGCGGAGCTGCAGCGTGAAGCCCGCCGCCTGCTCCGGGAACAGACTCTGGCGGGGCCCCCTGCTCCCGAGTCCACCCTTTAGTCGGTGGCGTTGAGGGTCGCTTTTTTCGGCACGCCCCAGGCAGCGGTACCGACTCTTCAAGCGCTGATCGATTCGCCCCACGAGGTCGTGGGCGTGCTGACTGCGCCGGACAAGCCGAAAGGCAGGGGTATGCAGGTCGAGGCTCCGCCGGTTAAGAAGCTTGCCGCCGGCGCCGGCTTGGCCGTTCACCAGCCCGCAACCCTGAAGACCCCGGAGGGCCAGGGGCTGGTCGCGGATCTCAACGCCGATGTTGTAGTGGTGGCGGCCTACGGATTCATCCTGCCGAAGGCCGTCCTGGACTCGCCCCGCTTCGGATGCATCAATGTGCACTTTTCCATCCTGCCCAAGTACCGGGGGGCGGCCCCGGTCCAGTGGGCGGTTATCAACGGAGAGCCGGTCACGGGAGTGACCATCATGCAGATGGACGAGGGCCTCGACACCGGCCCGATGCTGGCGGTTTACGAGGAGCCGATCGGCCCCGACGACACCGCAGGCACAATGGAGCAGAAGCTGGCTGCGGGCGGGCCGCCTCTGCTGCTGGAGGTTCTGGAAAAGGTGGAGAGCGGAACCATCGAATCCAGGCCACAGGACGACGCTCAGGCCACCCTGGCGCCGAAAATCAGCAGTGCAGACGCCCGCATCGACTGGTCGCAGGACGCGAGGTCGATCGTTAACCGGGTGCGGGGCTTGAACCCCCGGCCTGGGGCGTGGGGGATCCTGGGGGGCAAGCGCCTGAAGATCCATCTGGCCGCCGTTGATGAGGAGCCGTTCGAGGGTCCACCCGGCGCCCTTCTCATCGAGGCAGAGACGATAAAAGTCGAGACCGGCACCCAGCGCGTGACCCTTCTGGAGGTGCAGCCGGAGGGAAAATCTCGCATGGCCGCAGCCGACTTCGTTCGGGGCTACCGTCCGGAAACCGGCGCCGCCTTCGAAAAGCAGTAGACGCCGGAGATGGCGGGCGCCCATCGCCACCCGGAGAGTCCACGGGAGCAGGGCCGGTTCTGGGGCGGGCGGGCCCGCGATTGGGCGGAAGTCCAGGAGCCGTTTTTGGCGCCGGTGTTCGAAAAGGTCCTCGAGAAAGCCGGGGTCGGGCCTGGAATTAGGGTTCTGGACATCGGGTGCGGGGCGGGGGGCTTTCTGAGGATGGCCGCCGCCGCCGGCGCCGTCGTCACCGGCCTTGACGCCTCGGAAGGCCTCCTGCGGATTGCTCGCGAGCGAATCCCCCGGGGCGAGTTCAGCCTGGGCGACATGCAGCACCTGCCTTTCGAAGAAGCCTCGTTCGATGTGGTGACCGCCTTCAACTCGATCCAGCATGCCCCCGATCCTGAAAAGGCCCTCGCCGAAGCCCGCCGCGTCGTCCGCCCCGGAGGCGTCGTCGCCGGGGTCGTCTGGGCCGATGAGCACGGGGACGTAGCCCGGGTGATGGATGAGGTGAGGGACATTCTGACCTCGGGTCGAGAAGACGAAGAGAGCCGGCAGAGTGAAGAGACACCCTTCGCCGGTGGTGAATCCGACGCTCTGGTAAACCTTCTTCAGGCGGCAGGTCTTCTCCCCGAAACTCCCGTCGAGCTGGAAATCCGGATGGAATACCCGGATCGGGCGACCATGCTGAGAGGCTTCATGTCCCCCGGTCCGGTGGTTCAAGCAATCGAAAAGTTTGGGGAGACAAAGGTGAGCGAGTCTTTAGTCGAAGCCATGAAGCAGTATGCCCAAGCCGGCGGCGGTTACCGTTTGGTCAATCGGTTCGCTTTAGTTTCCAGCAGACGGTAGGTATTAGCCAGCTCGACGGCTTCGACGGCGGCATCGTAGCCCTTGTTGCCTTTGGCGCCGCCGGCACGCTCCATCGCTTGGGCGGTGTTCTCGGTGGTGAGCACCCCGAACGTGACCGGCAGCCCGGTCTGCAGCGATACTGCGGTAACGCCCTCCTGGGCGGCCTTGCAGACGTAGGTGAAGTGCTCCGTCTTCCCCCTGATCACCGCCCCCAGGCAGACGATGCCATCGGGTTTTTCCGCCTCCGCCAGCCGGAGGGCGGCCGGCCCGAGCTCGAAGGCCCCGGGGACCTCGACTGCCGTGATCGACCGCCCGGCAACCCCGCAGTCCGCGAGCCCCTTTAATGCCCCTTCATAAAGGCGCTCTGTGACCATGGGGTTGAAGCGGCTTACGACTATGCCGATCTTCAGTCCTTTGCCCGAATCGTTGCCCCTCAGCCGCTTCACGGCGAAGGGCTGGGCTCCGCAGGGGGCTCGAGGCCTTCGAGGATGTGGCCGAGCCGGTCCCGTTTGGTGCGCAGATACGCCACGTTGTGCTCCGTCGGCCTGGTCTGGATCGGTACCCGCTCGGTGATCGAAAGACCGTAGCCTTCGATGCCGGCGTACTTGCGAGGGCTGTTGGTCATCAAACGGATCGAGCTCAGACCGAGGTCGACCAGGACCTGGGCCCCGATCCCGTAGTCGCGCTGATCTGGCTGAAAACCCAGCTCCAGGTTGGCCTCGACCGTATCGCGGCCCTGCTCCTGAAGGTTGTAGGCCCGGATCTTATGGATAAGACCGATGCCCCGGCCCTCGTGGGCCATGATGTACAAAACTACCCCGCAGCCTTCTTCTTCGATCCGGTCCATGGCCGCGGCCAGCTGGGGGCCGCAGTCGCACCGGGCCGATCCGAAAACGTCGCCGGTGAGGCACTGAGAGTGCACCCGTACCAGCACGTCGGCCGCTCCCGCGACGTCGCCCTTGACGAAAGCCACATACTCCTGCCCGTCCACCGTCGACCGGTAGGCGTGGCAGACGAAATCTCCGAAGACCGTCGGCATGCGAGCATCGGCGACCGACTCCACCAGCTTCTCGGTTTTTCTGCGGTGGGCGATCAGGTCGCGAATGGTCAGGATCTCCAGCCCGTGCCGGGCGGCCAGCTGCTCGAGGTACTCCAGCCGGGCCATCGAACCGTCGGGGGCCATGATCTCGGCGAGCACGCCGGCCGGGGTCAGGCCCGCTAGCGCTGCAAGGTCTGCGGCCGCCTCGGTGTGGCCGGCCCGCTTGAGGACACCTCCGGGGGCGCAGCGCAGCGGGAATACATGGCCCGGCCGGGCAAGGTCGCCCGGAAGGGTGGCCGGGTCGGCCAGTGCTCTGATGGTTGCGGCCCGGTCGTGGGCGCTGGACCCGGTATGGCCCGGGATCTTCAGGTCGACGGAAACCGAAAAGGCTGTTCCGTGCGGCGCCGTGTTGTCGGAGACCATCATCGGGATGGCCAGCTGATCCAGTCGCTTCTTGACCACGGCCACGCAGATTAGCCCCCGGGCTTCGGTCGCCATGAAATTGAGAGCCTCGGGCGTCACCTTCTCCGCCGCCATTACGAGGTCGCCCTCGTTTTCTCTGGCCTCATCGTCTATGACGATCAACATCCGCCCGGCCGAGATCTCCTCGATGGCCTTTTCAACCGATGCCAGCTTCATAAAACCCGGAACCTCTTCTCCAGAAGACTTTCGACGTATTTCGCCAGAATGTCGGCCTCAAGATTAACCACGTCGCCGGTCTTCTTGCCCCCCAGGGTGGTGGAATCGAGGGTGAAAGGGATCAGATCGACCGAGAAGCCATCGGGGTTCACCTCTGAGATGGTGAGGCTCACCCCATCGACGGCCACGGAGCCCTTGGGGGCGAGATAGCAGTGGACTTCGCGAGGGCACCAGACTCGGACGGTGCGGGAGGATTCGTGCTGGGTGACTCCGTCGATCCGCCCGCAGCAATCCACATGCCCCTGAACCACGTGGCCTCCCAGGCGTCCTGCTGCGGCAAGCGGGCGCTCCAGATTGACCTGACTCCCCGCCCGCAGGGCCCCGAGCGAAGTGCGGGATAGCGTTTCCTCGGAAAGGTCGGCGGAGAAACCCCCTTCCTGCGACGCAACGGCCGTCAGGCAGACGCCGTCGACCGCAATCGAGTCCCCGGGGGAGAGGGAGAGGTCGGTCCTGACCCGGATCCGGGGGCCGTCGGCCGACACGATCTCGCCGGCCGCTTCGATGATGCCCGTAAACATTATTGGATGGGACGCGCCGCCATGCTTCCCACCGCCAAAACCACCTCGTTGCTCTCCGAAAGCGTCGCAGGCACCGCTTCTATCTTGATGTCCAGGCCGATTTTGCGCACCGATACGATCTCAAGCTCCTCTGCCAGCCCTATCGACGACGCCGGAGGCCCCTCCAGGATTCCTTTGGCGCCGTCGGCAATTAACTTTGGGCCCAGGTAGATCACGTAACGGTCGATCAGGCGGGCGGCGCGGAACGCGGCGGCCAGCGTGGGACCACCTTCCAGCAGCACCGACAGGACTCCCATGCGGGCCAGGTGAGAGGTCAGGGCCGGGATGGAAACTCGCCCTCCTTCCTCAGGAAGCCTTACGACCTCAGCGCCGGCGTCGGTGAGCCCGGCGACGGCGGCCCCAGGAGCGGTTTCGGCCACTGCGATCAAGGTTGGGGCGGACCCGTCGAGTACGCGGGTGCCGGGCGGGGTGCGGGCTTTGGAGTCGACTATCACCCGCAGAGGCCCTGAGAGATGCTTGCCGCCGCTCCTGACGGTAAGCGAGGGATCGTCGGCCAGGACGGTGCCGATTCCAGCGCAAATCGCATCCATGCGGGAGCGCACGCGGTGAACGTCGGCACGGGCCTGCGGCCCGGTGATCCACTGCGAGGAACCGTCGCCCGCCGAGGTCTTCCCGTCGAGGGTTGCCGCAGTTTTGCAGACGACCATCGGCCTTTGTTGAGAGCGATGAATCAGGTAGGCGCGATTTAACTCAGCAGCCTCGTCGGCCAGGCATCCGTCTTCGACCTCAATACCCGCTGCTCTCAGCGCCGCAAAACCCCGGCCGCTGACCCTCGGATCCGGATCTTCAATCGCCGCCACGACGCGCGACACGCCGGCCGCGATCAAGGCCTCGGTGCAGGGAGGTGTGCGGCCGTGATGAGCGCACGGCTCGAGCGTGACGTAAACGGTCGAGCCGGCGACGGCCGGCCCTGCGGCGGCAACTGCGGCTGCCTCCCCGTGAGGAGTGCCGGGGCCTCGATGGCGGCCGGCGCCGATTACTTCCCCGTTGGCCACAACTACCGATCCCACCGTCGGGTTCGGACTGGTCCGGCCTCTCTCCTTCCGCGCGAGGGCCAAAGCCTGCTTCATAAAGGCAACGTCATCATTGGTAACCACGTAACCAGGATATAGGGGCGGTCGGGATGGCTGGTTTATCCTGTGGGGGTGCTCAGACTTGTAATCCCTAAAGGTAGCCTGGAAAACCAGACACTGGCCCTGTTCGAGGCGGCCGACATCAGGTTGCTGCGCGGCAGCGACCGTGACTATCACGGCACGGTGGACGACCCCCGCATCGACCGGTTTTCCCTTCTCAGGCCCCAGGAGATACCCCGCTACGTCGAAGACGGCTTCTTCGACCTCGGACTGACCGGACTGGACTGGGTTCAGGAAACGGGGGCCAAAGTCGAGACCGTCGCCGAACTTCCCTATACCAAGGGTTACATCGGGGCCAAGGTCCGCATCGTCCTTGCCGTATCGGAACAATCCGGGATTTCGGAGGCAAGCCAGATAAAGCCGGACAGCCGGATATCGACCGAGTATCCTGATCTCACCAAGCGCTTTTTTGCCGAGCTGGGCATCCCCGTGAAGATCTTCCTTTCCTACGGGGCCACCGAGGCCAAAGTTCCCGAAATCGTCGACGCGATCGTGGACGTGACCGAGACCGGCAGCACCCTGCGAAGGAACGGAATGAGGATTATTCATACGCTGCTCGAATCGCCGACCCTGTTAATTGCAAACCCGTCCGCCTACGCCGACGCCTCCAAGCGCAAGGCGATCGAAGAGATCCGGATTCTTCTGATGGGGGCCATCGATGCCAGGGGAAAAGTGCTTGTAAAGCTCAACGTCCATGAGGATCGGCTGCAGGACATTTTGGGGGTGCTTCCCTCGCTGAAGGCTCCGACCGTTTCCAAGTTGGCGGAGCAGGCCTTTTTCGCGGTCGAAACCGTGGTTGAGAAGTCGGCGATCAACGTCCTCATTCCGACCCTGAAGGCACGGGGCGCCGCCGACATCCTGGAGCTACCTATAACGAAGATCGTCGATTGAGCGCCAACCGCTTGTGGGAATCCGTCCCGGCGGTCCGTGAAAACCTAAGTCCTATTGTTTATCGCCCTGCTAAATGCTATTTTCACGTCGAGATTCAGGGCGTGGTTTGGCTTCCACGTTTGAAAGAAAACGAAAGGGCAGTTGAGTGGCACAGGGAACGGTCAAGTGGTTCAGCAACGAAAAGGGATACGGGTTCATCTCCGGATCCGACGGTGAGGACGTATTCGTCCACTACACGGCAATCAGCGGCGACGGCTACCGCAGCCTCACCGAAGGGCAGTCGGTCGAATTCGACATCACGGAGGGTGGCAAAGGAAAGCAGGCAACCAACGTCCGTCCTGTGTAACGGCTCGAGCTTCATCGCAATTCTTCGTCGCAGGCCGCATTCTCGGCCGGCCGGCCTGGCGGAAGTATCAAAGCTCCCTCAAGTTTGCTCAGCCGCGGCCCGAAGCAATTAGGAGTGTATGTCGGGACTTTTCCAGGGGTGATGCCCCATAGCCGCTGAGCCCAGGCTGAACGATCGCATCCGGGTACCCCAGGTCAGGGTTGTTGGGCCTGCCGGGGAACAATTGGGCATCATGAATACCGCAGAGGCGCTGGATCGCGCCCAGACCATGAGCTTCGACCTGGTCGAGGTGGCTCCTCAGGCCGAGCCCCCGGTCTGCAAGATCATGGACTACAGCAAGTACAAGTACGAGCGCGACGTCAAGGCGAAGGAAGCCCGCAAGCGTCAGCAGCAAGTCATCGTCAAGGAGATGAAGTTCAAGCCCAAGATCTCCTCCCACGACTACGACACCAAGAAGCACCATATAGAGCGCTTCTTGAAGCAGGGCTCGAAGGTGAAAATCACGGTCTGGTTTCGCGGCCGGGAGATGCAGCACACCGAACTGGGAGCCCGCTTGCTTACCAACCTGTCCGAGGAATTGTCCGAAATTGCAGTGATCGAGGCATCCCCCAAGCTGGACGGGCGCAACATGATCATGGTGCTGGCTCCGCAGAAAAAGCAGATCAAGGCACACGAAAGCGAGGGTTCACCCGGCGAGGCGCAGGCCGCCGCCGGCAACGGCGGGTAATATAGGCGGATGCCAAAGCAAAAGACCCACCGCGGGGCAGCCAAGAGATTTCGAAAGACCGGGACCGGAAAGATCGTTCGCGTCCAGGCCGCGGTCGCGCACTATCTCGAACACAAGCCCGGCCAGGTGCGCCGGCGCCTTCAGCGTGACGGACTGGTGCATAAGGCAGACGAGCGCCGGGTTAAGAAAATGCTCGGAGGCAAGTAATGGCTAGAGTCCGAAGAGGAGTGACCAAGCACCGCCGTCACCAGAAGGTCCTCAAAGCCGCTGCGGGCTACCGCGGCGTCCGGAGTCGCCGGTTTCGCGCCGCCAAGGAGCAGGTCATCCACTCGATGGTCTATTCCTACAGGGACCGCCGCGACCGCAAGGGGCAATTCCGCAGGCTGTGGATCGCGCGTATCAATGCTGCAGCTCGCTCCAACGGCATCTCGTACAACCGCTTCATGGAAGGCCTGCGTTCGGCCGGAGTCGAGCTGGACCGCAAAGTGCTCGCCGAGATCGCCGTTAGCGATCCTGCAGCATTCTCGTCTCTGGCGGAGACGGCCAAACAGCAAACCCTGAAGGCGGCAAGTTAAGGCCCTGCGGGCCATAACCCGGGCAACGGCAACGTTTCGGATACGCTTTTAACCATGGAAAAGGGCGATCGGGAACTGTATACGCTTCTCGAAATCGTCTCCCACGAGCTGCGGTCACCGTTGACCTCGATCAAGGGGTTCGCTTCCACGCTGGTGGACAAGTGGGAACGGTTCGACGATGCCACCAAGCGCAGCCTGCTGGACACCATCAACAAAGATGCCGACCGCATAACGAGGCTCGTCGGAGAGCTGCTGGATCTCAGCCGGCTCGAGGCAGGGCGGCTGATCTTGAACAAGAAGCCGGTCAAGCCCGCAGCCGTGGCGCAGCGGGTGGTGGAGCACATCGCCGACCGGGCTCCCGAACATGAGTTAAAGGTCGAGATCGACGAATCCATCCCGGATGTCCTGGCCGACCCCGATAAGGTCGAGCAGGTGCTGACCAACCTGGTCGAAAACGCGGTCAAGTACACCGCCGGGGGCACGGTGACGATCGCCTCCAGGCGAGCCACCCGCGGGGAATCCAATGGACTGGTGGAGATCTCCGTCACCGACCAGGGTGAGGGCATTCCGGCCCCGGACCGCGACCAGATCTTCGCAAAGTTCTTTCGGCGGCAAGAAGGTCTTGCTAAGAGCAAGCCGGGCAGCGGTCTCGGCCTTTACATCTGCAGGGGACTGGTGGAGGCACAGGGGGGCAGCATCTGGGTCGACGATGCGCAGGGCGGGGGCGCCGCATTTGCGTTTACACTGCCCGCGGCCGCTCAATAAACTCCACCCGGCTCTCCAACTCAAAGATTAGATGGAATCGCAACAAGCTCTTGATCAGCTAACCGCCGTCAAGCAACAGGCACTGGCGGCCATTGCCGCCGCCGATGACGAGGCAGCCTTGAGCGAAGCCAAGATCGTCTATATGGGGCGCAAGAGCGCGATGGCGGAGATCGGCCGGGCCCTTGCAAAGATGGACGCGGATGCCCGAAGGCGGGTGGGCCGGCTTGCCAACGAGGTTCGCTCGGCCGTGGAATCGGCTCTGTCCGAAAAGGCCTTGGAGCTCAAAAGTTACGGTGGCGGCCGGCCCGCCATCGACGTCACCCTTCCGGGCCGCCGCGGTCCGCTCGGCAGGGTCCATCCGCTTACCGAGGTCCTTGACGAGATCATCGACATCTTCGTCGGCCTGGGATATCAGGTCGCCGATGGCCCGGTTGTGGAGACCGACTATTACAACTTCGAGGCTCTGAACTTCCCGCCCGACCATCCGGCCCGCTCAATGCACGACACCTTCTATATGGAGTCCACCGGCGGCGAAGAGCGGCTGCTGCGGACGCATACCTCCCCGGTGCAGATCCGCCTGATGAAGTCGACGCCCCCGCCGTTGTACATGGTTATTCCGGGTATCTGCTGCCGCCGTGACGAGGTGGACGCGAATCACCTTTCGGTCTTCAATCAGATAGAGGGGCTGGCGGTCGACCACGGGGTCAGTTTTTCGGACCTCAAGGGGACTCTGGAAGTTTTCGCCCGCCAGATGTTCGGAGCGAACCTGACCGTCAGGATGCACCCCAGCTTCTTTCCCTTCACCGAGCCCTCCGCCGAGGTCTACGTTTCCTGCTTTGCCTGCGGCGGGAGCGGCTGCCGGACCTGTGGGGGAGAAGGCTGGATCGAGATTATGGGCGCGGGCATGGTCCATCCCAACGTGCTCAGGAAGGGTGGCTACGACCCCGAGATCAGCGGGTTCGCCTTTGGAATGGGCATCGAGCGCATCGCCAAGCTGCGCTACTCGGTGACCGACCTGCGCTCCTTCTACGAAAACGACGTGCGGTTTCTGGGTGCCGGCGCTTGAAGATCGTTTACTCCTGGCTCAAGAAATTCGTCGAGGTACACGAGCCCCCAGAGCGGCTGGCCGAGATCCTGACGGCCGCCGGTATGAAGGTCGAGAAGATCCACAGGGTCGGGGAAGGCCTTGAGGGAGTGGTGGTCGGCGAAGTGCTGAAGATCGAGCCGCATCCCAACGCCGACAAGCTGATCGTTGTAACTGCAGATACGGGATCGCAGCAGTTGCGGATCGTCTGCGGTGCCTCCAATTTCCAGACGGGGGACCGGGTCCCCGTCGCCGCCCCCGGGGCACGCCTGCCTGGGCTCGGCGTGCTGGAGGCCCGCAAGTTTCGCGGCGTGATGTCGGAGGGGATGCTCTGCTCGGCGGCCGAGCTGGGGGTGGGTACCGACCATACCGGGATCCTGGTACTTCCCGAAGACTCTAAGACCGGAGTCGACGTCCGGGAAATGCTCGGTGGCTCGGACGCGGTGCTGGAGCTGGAGATCACCCCCAATCGACCCGACGCCATGAGCTTGATCGGGATTGCCCGGGAGGTGGCCGCCTTTACCGGCGGGGAGATCAAAGAGATTTCATCCTCGGTCGCCGAGGGGTCCCGTCGCGCCGAAGACCTGATCAAGGTGACGGTTCAGGATCCAAAGGGGTGCCCGCGCTACCTGGCGCGGGTCATAGAGGGAGTAACCGTGGGCCCCTCTCCCGACAGCGTCCAGCGCCTGCTTGCCCTGGCGGGGATCCGCCCCATCAGCAACGTCGTTGATGCGACGAACTACGCACTCTTGATCACCGGCCATCCCTTGCATGCCTTCGATCTGTCGGCGCTGGAGGAGTCCACGATCGTCGTGCGCAGGGCTGTGGCGGGGGAGAAACTCATAACGATTGACGGCGCCGAGATTTCCCTGGACACCGACGATGTCGTGATTGCCGACGCCGCCCGCCCGGTTGCTCTTGCCGGGATCATGGGCGGGCGCGATACCGAGGTCACCGAGTCCACCCAAACCGTCGCCCTGGAGTCCGCTTATTTCGACCCTCCGGCGATTTTCCGGGCTTCACAGCGCCACCAACTGCGTACCGAGTCTTCGGCCCGTTTCGAGCGGGGAGCCGATCCCAACAACGTAGATTTTGCCGCCGATCTGGCCGCCTCACTCATGCTGCAGTGGGCCGGCGGTCAAGCTGCGGCCGGCAGGGTGGATATTTACCCGGCCCCCGCGGGGCCGCGCATAGTGACCCTGCGCACGGGGCGGGCCAACCTGCTGCTCGGCACCAAACTCGAGGAGGCCGAAATGATCAAGTCCTTCGAGCGTCTGGGGCTGCCGGCCTCGGCCGTGGACGGCTCCATCGCCGTGCAGGTTCCGACCAGGCGCGCAGACCTGGTGCTCGAGGAGGACCTGGTGGAGGAGATCGCACGGGTGGTCGGGTACGACAACATCCCGTCCACGCTGCCAGGCGGCGAGGACCGGATCGGGTCGCTGCCCCTCAAGGAGAGGCTCCTCCGGCGGCTCAAAGCCGCTCTGGCCACCGCAGGTCTCTTCGAGGCGCGAAGCTCGATCCTGATCAGCCCCTCGGACTTCGAATGGTCTTCCCCCGGCGCCCCGGTGCAGAGGCTGGCCAACCCGCTGTCCGAGGATGAGTCGGTGCTGAGGGGATCGTTGCTCCCAGGCCTTGCTCGATCGGCTGGGCGAAACTTCGCACGCCGCAACACCGAGGTCCGGCTGTTTGAATTCGGCAACATCTTCGGCGACGAAGAAGTCCCGCGCCTTGGGATCGCCGTCGGAGGGGTCACGCCAACGCAGTGGTTCGGGCCCGCGCGGCCCCTGGACTTCTACGACCTGAAGGCTGCAATTGAAGTCGTGGCCGCGACCCTCCACATAGACGGTTTCGTATTCAAGGCCCCGGCCGGACGGGAGCCCTATCACGGCCCTGAGAGTGCGGGAGTATCATGCGGCGAAACGCCGGTTGGCGCCATGGGTCGTCTGGGGGAAAGCGTTGCTTCAAAGCTGGACCTCGAGTACCCGGTCTACGTCGCGGAACTGGACTTTCAGGCGCTGCTGGATGTTGCCGGCCCGGAGGCGGGGCCGAGGGTGGAGGCCGCGCGGTTCCCGGCCGTGTTTTTGGACCTTGCCGTGTCGGTGCCCGAGCAGTTGTCCGCCGGGGATGTCCTCGGCGCCATCCGGGAGGCCGGCGGCGACATCCTGGAGGCCGTCAGGCTGATCGACGTGTATCAGGGCGAGCAGGTCGGTGCGGAGCGCAAGAGCCTGGCTTTCTCGATGGTGTTCCGGAGCACGGAGCGGACGCTGCGGGACAGGGAGGCGCTCAAGGCACGGGACGCTGCAGGGGCGCTGATCGCCGAACGGTACGGAGGGGTCGTCCGCAGCTAGGTTTATGCAGGGCTCTGCATAGTCATACGGGTTTCTGTATGATTATGAGGATATGAAGATTAGTGCTTCGGTTCTGGGCGCCTCGGGGTTCGCGGGTGGGGAGCTTCTGCGCCTGCTCAGCCAGCATCCGGCATTCGAGGTGGTGGGCGCAGGCGCCGGCACGCTGGCGGGTGAGCCGGTGCCTGCCCGGTATCCCGGCCTGGTGCTTGGGGCTGATGCGACATTCGTTACCAACGAGGAGGCTCTCGCCCGGGAAGCCGAGGTCGTTTTTATTTCGCTGCCTCATACGGAAAGCATGAAGCTCGCGGAGCAATTCGCGGGCCGAAAGGCCGTCGACCTAGGGGGAGACTTCAGGCTCTCCGATCCTGGGCAATACGAGAAGTGGTACGGGACACCGCATCTGGCGCCCGATGCTTTGGGCCGGTGGGTTTACGGCCTAACCGAGTTCAACCGGACGGCAATCGAAGAAGCGAAGCTTGTCGCGAACCCCGGCTGCTACCCGGCGGCCTCGATCCTGGCACTGGGCCCGTTTCTCGAAGCGGGTCTGATCGAGCCGGTGCCGATCCACATCGACGCGAAGTCGGGGGTGTCGGGAGCCGGCAGAGCTTCGGGGGAGGGATTCGGTTTTGCCTCGGCGAACGAGAACACCCGGCCTTATCGCCCCGTCGGGCACAACCATATTCCCGAGATCGAGGAGCAACTGAGTGCCGTGGCCGGGGGGACGGTTACCGTCAGCTTCGTGCCGCACCTGGTGCCAATGACCAGAGGCATCGAAGTGACCGCGGTGGCTCTGGCCACCGGCGGGGCCACCGCGCAGGGGCTGCAGGAGGCTCTCGCAGCCCGGTATGAAAAAGAGACTTTCATCCGCGTGCTCGGCGGCGACGGTCTGCCGGAGACCAGGAGGCTGACCGGGACCAACTTTGCCGAGGTCGCCGTCCGTATGGACGACCGCACGGGCAAGGTTCTCCTCTTTGCCGCTCTTGACAATCTGGGCAAGGGGGCGGCCGGACAGGCGGTGCAGAACGCCAACCTTATATTCGGCTTCGACGAGTCCATGGGCCTTCAGGCAAGTGCGGTTCTTCCTTGATGAACCCGTCGGGTGGTGCTTGTGCTCCTAAAGGCTTTTTGGCTGCCGGAGTCGAGGCGGGGATCAAACGCGCCGGGGGCCTGGATCTCGCCCTGGTCGTTTCGGAATCTGCGGCTGCCGCGGCCGGAGTCTTCACCACCAACCTCGCGGCGGCGGCCCCCGTTCACCTGTCGCGAGAGCGAGTGGCCTCCGGTTCGGCCCGGGCGATCGTGATCAACTCGGGCTGCGCCAATGCATGCACCGGACGGCACGGTGTTGAGGATGCCCGCTCGACGGTGCGCATCGCCTCGGCCGCACTGGGTCTGGACGAAAGCGAGGTCCTGGTCTGCTCGACCGGGCTCATAGGGTCTCTGCTGCCGATGGACAAAATGGCGGCGGGAATCGAGGCGGCGGCGGCCGCCCTGGGTCGCTCTGATGAGGCCGCCGCCAGGGCGATCATGACCACCGACTCGAGGCCCAAGCGCACGGCGATCTCGAGCGGCTCGGGATGGACGATCGGCGGGATGGCGAAGGGCGCCGGCATGATCGCGCCCAATATGGCCACGATGCTGGCGGTGATAACAACCGATGCGGTCGTGGAGGCTCAACTTCTCCAGAGCATACTGAGCAACGTCGCGGGGGCCACCTTTAACCGGATCAGCGTAGATGGGGATACGAGCACCAACGACAGCGTTTTGGTTCTTGCCAACGGGGCCTCCGGACAAAGCGCAGACCCGGAAGAATTCTCCGGGTACATGTACGAGGTCTGCAGCACCCTTGCGAGGATGATAGTTGCCGACGGGGAGGGAGCGACCAAGTTCGTAACGGTCCGGGTATCCGGGGCCGAAGACTATTCCCAGGCCGACGCGGCCGCCCGGACGGTGGCCCAGTCGCTTCTGGTGAAGACTGCGGTGTACGGCGGCGATGCGAATTGGGGGCGGATCGCGGCGGCACTCGGCCGCTGCGGGGCCCGCTTCGACCTGGACCGGCTAACCATCGAGATGGGCGGAGAGGTGCTGTTCGAAAACGGTGAACCGGCCCCCGAGGCCTCGCAGGCGTCTGCCCGCGAGGCCATGGTCGACCGCGAGATCAGCATCCATTGCCATCTCGGCGCGGGAGACTCGGAGGCCGCGATGCTGACCACCGATCTGGGGCCGGGCTACGTCTCCCTGAACGCGGAGTACGAAACATGAGCATTGCTCCCACCGATCCCGCGGCGAAGGCGTCGGTCCTGATCGAAGCCCTGCCGTACATCCGCAGGTGGTCGGGCAAGACCGTCGTCATCAAGGTAGGAGGAGAGATCCTGGAGTCTCCCGAGGTCCTCTCCGCTTTTGCGACCGACCTTGCCCTCATGCGTTTCGTGGGGATGAACCCCGTCGTGGTCCACGGCGGCGGCCCCCAGATCAGCGACATCATGGAGAAGCTCGGGAAGCAGCCGGCGTTCGTCGGGGGTCACCGGATCACCGACGCCGAGACGGTGGGCATCGTCAGGATGGTCCTGATAGGCGACATCAACAAACTGGTCGTCAACGCGATCAACGCCGCGGGGGCGAGGGCCGCCGGAATTTCGGGGGAGGACGGCATGCTTTTTGTGGCCCGGCGCATCACCGGCGCCGAGGGCCAGGACATCGGTTTCGTCGGAGAGGTCGACCGGGTGGATTCCTCCCTGATAGAGGCGCTTCTCGCCGGGGAATTCATCCCGGTTATTGCACCGGTGGGCATCGCCCCGGACGGCCCTCACAACATAAACGCCGATCTGGCGGCAGGCGCGCTCGCGCCCGCCCTGGAGGCCGAAAAGATCGTCTTTCTGACCAACGTAAGGGGGCTGTACCGGGACCACGCCGATCGGTCGGGCTTGATCTCGCAGATCACAACCGGCGAATTGAAAAAGCTGATGAGCGAAGGCGCCGTTGGTGCGGGCATGATCCCCAAGATGAACAGTGTTCTCGAAGCAATCGAGGCCGGGGTGCACACGGCGCACATTCTCGACGGGCGGGTTCCCCACGCCCTGCTTCTCGAGATCTTCACCGACGAGGGCCTCGGAACCATGGTGCGCCCGTGACCGCCGGCGTCCGGGACACGGCCGACCGGTGGCTGATGCCCAACTACCGGCGACAGCCGGTCACGTTTGTGCGCGGGGAGGGAATGTATCTATACGACGAGCCGGGGCGCCCGTACCTCGATTTCGTCGCCGGCATCGCGGTTAACGCCCTCGGGCACGCCCATCCGGCAGTGCTTGAAGCCATTGCCGAACAGGCAGGCCGGGTAATGCACGTCTCGAACTTCTATTACACCGAGCCGATGGCGCGCCTCGCGGAACGCCTCTGCGGCCTGCTGGGGTTCGGCGACGGGAAGGTATTTTTCACAAATTCGGGGGCCGAGGCGGTCGAATGTTCCATCAAGCTGGCCAGGAAGTGGGCGAAGGCCCGGTTCGGTCCGGGGCGTCACGAAACCGTCGCCGCCGAGGGCTCCTTTCACGGCAGGACAATGGGGGCCCTTTCAGCCACCGGCCAGCCCGCCAAACAGGCCCCCTTCGAGCCGCTCGTGCCCGGATTCGTGCACGCCCCCTTCGGCGACGCCCCGGCACTGGAAGCTGCTTTGAGTGAGCGTTCCTGCTCGGTACTGCTCGAGCCGGTCCAGGGCGAAGCCGGAGTGATTGTGCCGCCGGCGGACTACCTGCCGGCAGTCAGGGCGATTTGCGACGGCAATCAACTCGTCTTTATCGCCGACGAGGTCCAGACGGGCGTCGGCAGGACGGGCCGCTGGTTCGCATTCCAGCACAGCGGCGCGGCGCCCGACGTCGTAACCGTCGCCAAGGCCCTTGGCGGCGGGGTGCCTATCGGCGCCTGCATCGCCCGGGGGGAGGCCGCCGTAGCGTTCGAACCGGGAGACCATGCCAGCACGATGGGCGGCAATCCACTCGCCTGCTCGGCGGCGCTGGCCGTCCTCGACGTGATCGAGTCCGAGAAACTGGTCCCCGCCGCCGAAAGGACGGGCGCGCGTCTCAAGCACCTCCTCGAGGTCCTGGCCGGAAAGTACCCGCTCATCCGTGAAGTCAGGGGATCGGGACTGCTTATCGCAGTCGAGCTGTGCGAGCCGGCGGCCGGTGCGGTGGTGGCGGGGGCACTTGGCAAAGGATTGCTGGTCAACGAGGTGACCCCTTCGGCGATCAGGCTGTGCCCTCCTCTAATCGTCTCGGACGCACAGTGTGGGGAGGCCGTGGAGATTCTCGATAGAGTTTTCGGAATGATGGAGGCTAAGTGAGGCACTTCCTTTCCTCAGACGATCTGTCGGTTGAGGAACAGGCGGCCCTGATCGAGCGCGCCATCGAGATAAAGGCCGGCGCCGGCGCGGGCGAGCCGCCTCTTAAGGGAAAGACGGTCGGCCTGCTGTTCGAAAAGCCCTCGACCCGGACCAGGATCTCGTTCGAGGCGGGAATCTTCCAGCTCGGCGGCCATCCCATCGCCATGCGCGGCGACGAGCTTCAGGTCGGAAGGAGCGAAAGCCTCGCTGACACGGGGCGGGTCCTTTCTCGCTATCTCGACGGGCTGGTCGTCAGGACCTTCGGGCAGGATCGTCTGGATGAGCTGTCTGAAAAGGCATCCATCCCGGTAATAAATGCTCTCAGCGACATGGAGCATCCTTGCCAGGCGCTCGCGGACGTGATGACCGTGCAGGAGCTGTTCGGGGACCTCAAGTCCGTGCGGCTGGCGTTTTTCGGAGAGGGCAACAACGTTTGCCACTCCCTTTTGCTGGCCGGGGCCAAAGCCGGCTTCGCAGAGGTCTCGGTCGCCGCCCCGCCGGGTTTCGAGCCTATCGAGCCGATAGTTGAGCAGGCGCAATCCATCGGCTCCGAAACCGGATGCCGCATCCGAATTTCGAACGACGCCAACGCTTGCGCCAGGGGGGCGAACGTCCTGTACACCGACGTGTGGACGAGCATGGGCTGGGAGTCCGAGCGGGAAGCTCGCCTGAAGGCGTTCGCGGGTTACCAGCTGGACGCCGAAAGGGTTGACCGCGCAGAGGCCGACGCGGTCGTTTTACACTGCCTCCCTGCGCACAGGGGAGAAGAAATAAGCGCGGAGGTCCTGGAAGGCAAGGCGTCGAAGGTCTGGGACCAGGCCGAGAATCGCCTCCACGCCCAGAAGGCGCTTCTCGAGTGGTTTGTGGGCGGGCTGAAACCGGGGGCCCGGCGATGAAGGCCCTACGTCAGCGGCGCATCGTCCAGATGATTCGCGGGGGCTCTGTGACCAGCCAGAACCAGCTGGTCAAATCGCTTCGCGGCGCCGGGCTTCCCGCCACCCAGGCGACCGTGTCGCGCGACCTGGAAGAGCTGGGCGCAGTCAAGGTCCGCAGGGAAGGCAAGGTCGTCTATGCGCTTCCGGCGGAAGTTGCCTCGGTGCCGATGGGAGATGCCCTTCGGCGAATATTGAGCGAGTCGGTTCTGGAACTGGAATCGAGCAGCAATCTGCTCGTGCTCAAGACCCCTCCGGGCCATGCGCACATGGTCGCCGCCGCCCTGGACAGGGGACCGGTGGAGGGAGTGGCGGGGACGGTGGCCGGAGACGATACGGTTCTGGTCGTGTGCAAGCAGTCGGTGATGGCCAGGCGGGTCGAGCGGCGGCTGCGAGCGATTATCGACGCTATTCCGGGGGTGGCCTCTCCCCGTGTCTGAACGAGTTGCGCTGGCGTATTCCGGCGGCCTCGACACGACCGTTGCCGTGGCATGGTTGAAAGAGAACAAGGGCCTCGACGTGATCGCCGTGGCGGTGGATGTGGGCCAGGGGGGAGACTTCGAGGAACTTCAGGATCGGGCTTTGAAGGCCGGCGCCGTAGAGGCGGTGGTGGTCGCGGCGGCGGAGCAGTTCGCCGATCATTACGCGGCGGCGGCCCTGCACGCCAATGCCCTTTATCAGCAGAAATATCCGCTCGTCTCCGCTCTGTCCCGCCCGCTTATCAGCGTTCACCTGGCGGGGGCGGCGAAGAAGCACAGGGCGCGATTTGTCGCTCACGGATGCACCGGCAAGGGCAACGATCAGGTGCGATTCGAAACCTGCCTCGCGGCGCTGTATCCCGAGGCCAATATCCTTGCCCCCGTCAGGGAATGGGGGCTGACCCGAGAGCAGGCCGTCGATTACGCGGTCGAGCGGGGCCTGCCGCTGCCCGCCGGCGGCTCCTCCCTGTACTCGATCGACGAAAACTTGTGGGGCCGTGCGATCGAGTGCGGCGATCTCGAGGACCCGATGACGGAGCCCCCACCGGATGTGTGGGAACTCACCAGCGACCCGCAGGCGGGGGACCCCGAGTATCTGGAAGTTGAGTTTCGCCGGGGCCTGCCGGTGTCCCTCAACGGGGAAGCCATGCCGTTCGCGGCCCTCGTGCAGCGGGTGGGAAGGGTGGCGGGGGCCAGAGGGTTTGGAAGAATCGACATGATCGAGGACCGCGTTGTCGGGATCAAGTCCCGGGAGGTCTACGAGGCGCCCGGCGCCCTTGCCCTGATCGCGGCGCACCGGGACCTCGAGGAGCTCACGCTGGACCGGGAACTGCTGCGCACCAAGAGGCAGCTGGAACAAAAATGGGCCGATCTGGTTTACGAGGGCCACTGGTTCTCCCCGCTCAAGGAATCGATCGACGCGTTCATTGCGGCAACGTCGCCCCACGTGAGCGGAACCGTGCGCCTGAAGGCCGAGGCCGGATCCGTCCGGGTGGTCGGGCGCTCTTCCGGAGAGTCACTTTATGACGAAGGGCTGGCAAGCTACTCGGCCTCGGATACATTCGACCACCGAGCCGCCGGCGGATTTTTGAAGCTCTGGAGCCTTCCGGCAAGGGTTTGGAGCGGGCGGCACCCTCCCGACCCGAAGGTATGAGCGGCCCGCTGTGGAAGGGCAGATTTTCCCGCAGGCCCGACGAGGCGCTCATGGCGCTCTCCCGGTC
>JBOGWH010000301.1:0-2017 GCA_050692975.1 Actinomycetota bacterium
GTTTCTGGTGTATCTGACCGGCGGGCAGCCTCAGCTGGAGGGTGCATTTCTCGGTTTGGCGCTGGGAGGCCTCGCCGTAGCGCTGGGCCTCTGGGCCGAGCATCTGATGCCTTCGGGGCACGAAAGCGAGGAGCGCGACCGCCCCGGGGATCCCGAAGTGAGAGAGGAGGCGGAAGAAGCCTTCGAAGCGGGCGCCCAATTTATCGAGAGGCGCCGGTTCCTGACCAAACTGCTCGGCGGTGCAATTGGGGCGCTCGGTCTGGCCGGCCTGTTTCCGATCCGCTCGCTGGGCGTCGCCCCCGGGCGGCTGCTTTTCGGGACTGCCTGGAGAAAGGGATCGCGGCTGGTGCGCGCCGACGGAACCCCGGTGCGCGCGGCCGACGTTGAGGTCGATGGTTTCCTCACGGTGTTCCCCGAGTTCAATACCGAGGCCGCGGATGCCCAGACCGTATTGATCCGCCTTCCACCTGAGGCCAAGGCCCCCGGCCCACAGGGATGGAGCCAGGACGGTTTCGTCGGCTTTTCCAAGATTTGTACTCACGCCGGCTGCCCGGTGGGGCTGTATCAGGCCGAAAGCAAAGAGCTGTTCTGCCCGTGCCATCAGTCCACCTTCGCGGTGCTTGAGGGGGCAAAGCCCACCGAGGGCCCCGCCACCCGGCCGCTTCCGCAGCTTCCGGTGGGAATCGACGGCGAGGGATTCCTCGTTGCCGGAGGGGACTTCGAGGAGCCGGTGGGGCCCGGGTTCTGGAACCGGATCAGAGGTGACAGGTGATCAAGCGCGTCGCGGGATGGCTGGACGAGCGGCTCAACACGTCCAGCTTCACCAAGAAAGCTCTGAACAAGGTCTTCCCCGACCACTGGTCGTTTTTGCTGGGGGAGATCGCCATGTACTGCTTTATGGTGCTGCTGCTCACCGGCACGTTCCTGGCGTTTTTCTTCGACCCGAGTCTCTCCGAGACGACCTATCAGGGGTCGTACGAGCCGCTGCGCGGGGTACACGTCTCGGAGGCCTTCAAATCAGTCGTGGATATCAGCTTCGAAGTGAGGGCCGGGCTGGTGATGCGCCAGATCCATCACTGGGCTGCAGTCGTCTTTGTGGCGGCCATCGTCGTCCACCTGCTGCGCATCTTTTTCACCGGCGCCTTTCGCAAGCCCCGCGAGGTCAACTGGCTGGTGGGTATGACGCTGCTGCTGCTTGCGATTTTCAACGGATTTACCGGGTATTCCCTGCCCGATGACCTTCTTTCGGGAACGGGGCTGCGGATTGCCTACTCGATTGCGCTTTCCATCCCGTTTGTGGGCTCGTGGATTGCGTTTCTGGTGTTTGGAGGGGAGTTTCCCGCCCACGAGATCATCGGGCGGCTGTTCGTCGTTCACGTCTACCTGATCCCGCTCGCAATCGTCGGCCTCATGACGCTGCACCTTGCGGTCGTCTGGCGTCAGAAGCACACCCAGTTTCCCGGCCCCGGCCGCACCGAGACCAACGTGATCGGCTCCCGCCTGTGGCCGACTTACGCCACCAAGTCTCTGGCGCTGTTCTTCGGCGTCTTCGCAGTTCTGGGCGCGATGGGCGGGTTGTTCCAGATCAACCCGGTGTGGCTGTACGGGCCGTTTCGACCCGAGCAGGTTCCTTCGCCCGCACAACCCGACTGGTATCTCGGCTGGCTGGAGGGGGCTCTGCGGCTGATGCCGCCCTGGGAACTGCGGGCCTTCGGGATCGAGATCCCCAATCCGTTTTTTCCCGGAGTGCTGCTGCCGGGGATCACCTTCGGGATCTTGTACCTATGGCCGTTTATAGAAGCGCGCTTCACGGGAGATCACGAGCTGCACAACCTTCTCGACCGGCCCCGGGATAGGCCGCTTCGAACCGCCATCGGCGTGGGCGGGCTGGCCTTTTATTTGGTGCTGTTCGCGGCGGCGAGCAACGATCTGCTGGCCAAGTGGCTGGACCTTCGGGTGGAGGCGGTCACCGTTTTCTATCAGTTTCTCGTCGTCGTCCTGCCGGTCGTTTCGGGCG
>JBOGWH010000302.1:0-1093 GCA_050692975.1 Actinomycetota bacterium
TAATCTCGTCCCGGGGGGTCGTACAATACAGCGGGTCGGGCGCGTAGCTCAGCGGGAGAGCGCTGCCTTCACACGGCAGAGGCCACAGGTTCAATCCCTGTCGCGCCCACTCAGAAAATGTGCCTGATTTATACCTATCCAGGCGTAGGCAGGTTCCGGGACGGTCCCCTCGAATGACCCCGTTGACACGAAAATGACACAAGAAATCTGGTTCACGATTTCGAAATTGAAAAAATCGGCGCCTCTTGGGGCAGGTTTTGACCCGACCAGAACAGCTCTTCGAGGCCCTGGTTTACCTTTTCCTCCGCTGACGGCAGGACGTGGCCGTAACGGTCGATGATCGTCGAGGAGCTCGCGTGGCCTGCCCGCTTCTGGATCTCCTTGACCGATGCTCCCGCCGCAATCCAAAGCGCCACCGCCGTGTGCCTCAGATCATGGAGCCGCAGCGGTTCGAGGCCCGCCCTTTTGACCGCCGGCAACCAGTAGCGGGCCCGGAACTGTGAGCCCCGCATCGGCGACCCCTGCGGACTGGTGAAAACGAGGTCCCCGGGATAAGCGGCCAGGTGGCGGCCCAGCTCATCGCAGACAGGCCGGGGAAGCGGCACCCACCGAAGCCCTGCCCTGGTTTTAGGAGGGCCAAAGGTCTGATGGCCCCGAACCTCGACCAGGATTTCGGCAACCTCAACCCTGCCCCGCAAAAGGTCCAGACGTTCAGGCCGCAGACCGAAGATCTCGCCGCGTCTGAGGCCGCTGTAAGCCGCCAGGAGGACGAAAGCCCGGTATCTAGGATCAATGGCCTCAGCGAGTCCCCATACCTCGTCAGGAGCCAGGAAACGCATCTCCTGCGCATCGACTTTGGGCAGCTGCACCTTGCGACACGGTGACTTCGAGATGATCTCGGCATCGACCGCGGCCGACATGATCTTTCCGAGGATCTGATAGGCCTTGTGGACCGTCGCCGGCTTCAAGCCCTTAGCGTCGAGCTCGGCGACCCACTGCCGAACATCCAGCTGGCTGATCGACGAAAGCGGCCGGCGCCCGAAGACCGGCAGAACGTGGTTTCGAAGATAAGACTCATCGCGGGCCCTCGATG
>JBOGWH010000303.1:0-2157 GCA_050692975.1 Actinomycetota bacterium
GCCGTGCGCAGCGGCTTTCCCGACCGGCCGCTGACGCTTTATGGGCCGGGCACGGATTCGGGCACCTTTGACTACTTCACCGACGAGATAGTCGGCGAGGAGGGGGCCAGCCGGGACGACTACACGGCCAGCGAGAACGACAACGATCTGGTAACCGGAGTCGGGGGGGACCAGAACGCCCTCGGCTACTTCGGGTTTGCCTACTACGAGCAAAACCGCGACAAGCTCAAGCTCGTCGGCGTTGACGGCGGAGACGGATGCGTCAAACCGTCCAAAGAGACGATCCGGTCCGGCAAGTACAAGCCGCTGTCGCGGCCCCTGTTCGTCTATGTGTCGAAAAAAGCGGCGGCCAAGCCGGAGGTTTCCTCCTTTGTCGACTTCTACCTCGAGTCGGTGAACAACATTGTGGCCGACGTCGGCTACGTCGCCATGCCCGATGAGGCGCTGGAAAAGGCGACGGCCGACTGGGAAGGTTTCCGGGGCTAAGCTATGGCCGCCGCCGAAACCACCCTTCTGGGCAGGCGCCGGCGCCCGGGCGAAGCGCTGATCAGGCTTTTGCTGCTCGGCTGCGGGATCGTCTCGGTGGCCACCACGCTGGGTATCCTGCTCTCCCTTGCCTTCGAAGCCTGGGAGTTTTTCAAGGAAGTGTCGCCGATTGATTTCCTGACCGGCACGAGGTGGGCTCCGACTTTCTCGAATCCCGGCTTCGGAGTCTTGCCGCTGGTGTCGGCGACCCTGCTGATCACCGCAATCGGAGCCGCCGTTGCACTTCCGGTAGGCCTCGGCATTGCCATATTTCTTTCCGAGTACGCAAGGCCGCGAGTACGCAAGATCGTCAAGCCGACGCTAGAGATCCTTGCCGGCATACCCACGGTTGTCTTCGGATACTTCGCTTTGACGTTCGTCACGCCCGCAATCCTCCAGCAGCTGGTACCCGGGATGGAAAGCCGGATCTTCAACGCCCTATCGGCCGGTCTGGTGGTCGGCATCGCGATCATCCCGCTGGTGGCCTCCATCTCGGAAGACGCCATGCGGGCGGTGCCGCAGGCGCTGCGGGAGGCCGCCTACGGCATGGGTTCCACCAGGCTGACCGTGGCGCTGCGGGTCGTCGTGCCGGCGGCTCTCTCCGGCATCGCCGCCGCCTTCATCCTGGGTATCTCGAGGGCCATCGGGGAAACCATGATCGTCACGATCGCCTCGGGACAGATCGCCAATCTTTCCGCCGACCCCCGCGAACCCATGCAGACCATGACCGCCTACATCGTCCAGGTCTCGCTGGGGGATACGCCGGTGGGCAGCCTCGCTTACCGGACCATCTTTGCCCTGGGAGCGACTCTTTTCGGGATGACTCTGCTGCTGAATGCAGTCTCGTTCAAGATCGCTCGCCGCTTCCGGGAGCAATACGATTGAGCACGGCCACCGAAGCCGTTCCCTGGACGTCCGGCCGAAGAGCGGACCGGTCTGTAGGTGCTCTGGCTTTTCAGGTTCTCCTGATGCTTTTCTTGCTCCTGGGCCTGCTCACGCTCGTCACGCTTCTCGTGGACGTCTTCAGCGACGGGACGAGCCGGTTGTCGGGCGACTTTTTCAACCGGCTGGATTCCCGGCTGCCCTCGCGAGCCGGGGTGCGCCCGGCACTTATCGGCAGCCTGTGGCTGATGGGCCTGGTGACCCTTTTTTCCTTTCCCCTGGGCGTCGGCGCGGCCGTTTACCTGGAGGAGATCGCCCCCCGCAACCGTTTTACTTCGTTCATCGAGGTAAACATCGCGAACCTGGCCGGCGTACCCTCGATTGTTTACGGGTTGCTCGGCCTGGCCGTATTTGTGCGGTTTATGCATATGGGACGAAGCGTGCTGGCGGGTGCTGCTACGCTGACCTTGCTGATACTGCCGGTGATCGTGGTGGCCTCCCGGGAGGCCCTGAAGGCGGTCCCCGATTCGATCACGCAGGGCGCCCTGGCCGTCGGGGCCACGCCGTGGCAGGCCGTGTGGCGGCAACTGCTTCCGGCATCTCTGCCGGGCATCCTGACGGGCATGATCCTGGGGCTGTCGCGCGCCATCGGTGAAACGGCGCCACTGATCACTCTGGGCGCTCTGACCTATGTGAACTTCGTGCCGGCGCACCCGCTGGACCGGTTCACCGCACTGCCCATCCAGATCT
>JBOGWH010000304.1:0-7361 GCA_050692975.1 Actinomycetota bacterium
CGCCGGCATAGCGGGTCGCCCGGATCGCCTGGCTCGGAGTGATGGTTATACCGACGGCCTGGACGTCACGGTTCTCGGCCATCCACATCGACGTCCCGCCCACGCCGCACCCGGCATCAAGCACGAGGTCGCCGGGCTCCGGGCGAAGGTTGGAGGCCAGTACACGGTTCATGTTCAGCAGCGATTCCGAGTGCGACTTGGTGGACTCATCCCAGTAACCGAAGTGGATCGCGCGGTTATTGGGATCGAGCCACAGGGCACGGTAATCGAACCAGGTCTGGTCGTAGTAAGTGGCGATCGACTTGTGATCGCCGGGCAGGATGGATTGGGGCATCGACGACATTGTATTGGGCCGCGCCTGCAGGAGGCACGCCGCGCAAAATCGCAGGCTCCATAACGCGCAAAATCGCAGGCTCCATAAAATGGGTCGAGGGGGAGGGCACGAAAGGGAAAGTTTTGGAGCAACCCAGGAACCGATCGAGACTCAATGCCGACGCCCGGCAGGTCATGACGCGTCTGTACGGGCGCCTGTTGGAGGTGGGGCTATGGCGGCATATCGAGTCGGTCGGTGGAAGCTGGAAGCGAGCGGCGTCGGGCGCTTACTTCATAACCCGCGACAACCAGGCCTTTTTCGACGACCTGCTCGCCAGCGGGGGTTTCTGCCGGGACACCGGCACCGGAGGAGCGCTGCATAGAGGGGCCCTTTCGGTCCGGGAGATCTCGGATCAGGATGGGTTGCACCTGACTCTTGAAGACGACAACCGGATCTACGTTCACATCGACCGCCACTCGCCGGCCGATGGAGCCCGCCCGGGAGGGTGGTGCAGCTATCGCCGGGATCTGGCAAGGGCGCACCTGCGGCGCGAGGTCCTGCCGCTTCTTATGGGTCTGGCGCGAGGGGCGGCGGACGATACCGGGCCCGCTGCGATCAGGCGCCGGCTGAAAGAGGCTCAGGAATCCCTCCGCAGCTCGATTCAGTCCGGGGACGAAAAGGAGTCGGCGGAAGCCGCTTTTGGTCTGGCCAAGCTGTTAGAAGGGCTGCAGGATGAGAAGGGAGCCCGCAAGGCCTATGAGCATGCTGCGGCGTCGCGGGACTCCAGGATTGCTGCGGCGGCGTCCTACGCGATGGGGGAGTACCTCGAGAAGGTCTCCGATCCCCAGGGAGCCGAGAGCGCCTACCGGCGGGCGGCGGGTCTCGACCACCCACAGTACTCGCCGTGGGCGGTGTCGAGCCTGGCGGCGCTGAAAGAAAAGCTGGGGGAGACCGAGCAGGCCGCCGCTTTGTACAGGGAAGCGTACGAGACCGGCCACTACGAGATAAGCCCCTGGTCGGCGGTGAAGCTGGGCGGCCTGCTGGCGGCCTCGGGGGACGCCGAGGAGGCGGAGAAGGCCTACTGCCTGGCCGTTGATTCGGGGCATCCGGAATTCTCACCCTGGGCGATGATGGACCTTGGATCGTTTCTTCAGAAGCGGGGCGATCCTCGTGCGCGGGCGTGGTTCGAAAAGGCGGTGGCGTCCAGACACCCCGACGCCGGCGCGTGGGGGGCGGTGAAGCTGGGGGAGTTGCTGGTTCAAAGCGAGCTGCCCGATGAGGCCCGGGAGGCCTTCGCGAAGGCCGTCGCCATGGAGCACCCCGACGTGTCCCCCTGGGCCCACCTGGGTCTGGGGGGCGTTCTGGAGGCTTCCGGCGACGCCGAGGGTGCCGGCCGGGAGCTTTCGATGGCAGTTGAATCCGGGCACCCTGAGGCATCCCCCGCGGCCGCCGCCAAGCTGGGGAGGTTACTTGCCGCCGGTGGCGACCTGGACGGCGCTAGAGAGGCCTACGAGACCGCCGCAAGGTGCGCCGACCGGGACACCGCCGCGGCCTCTGGGATCGCCCTGGGCAGCCTTCTGGAAGAAACTGGGAAGCTGCTCGAGGCTTCCCACGCTTATCAGAAAGTCGTCACCGACGGTCATCCCGATCTGAGCCCCTGGGCGGCCCTGAGCATGTCGGACGTGTATGCCCGTCTGGGAGAGACCGAACTCGCAGCCGAGGCCCTGCGGCTGGCGGCCGGATCAGGACACCCCACGGTGGCCGGCATGGCCCGGGAGAAACTAGACCTCGCCGGAGTTGATTACTAAACTTTTCTTTAGTAATCAATCCTCAGCTGCCGATTAGTAATCATCATCAGCTGTCGAAGGGGGGCTCCCGCGTTGCCTTTCGGTGCTCCCCTATGTTGCCGGTTGGGCTGCCGGCTCCGGCTCATCTTCGTTCCCGAAAGCCGTAAACCCACACATCCCGGCGGTTGCCAGGAGCGCCAAGAATACGAATCCCCGGGCAGGAGCCGGCAGCCCCTCTCTCTCGCGCCGGACCATATCGAATCATTCGGAAACCCACGATTTGATTCGAAATGTGTATGGAGCCGGGTCCAAGCCGATTCAATTACCTCGGAGGCATTACCGGGTGGGAATCAGATCGACTGGGGGCAGCCTTTCTCGAAGGATTCCGCGGTCGGGGCCTGCTTTGCCGCCTGTTTGCCCGATAGGGCCCCCAGGTACACCCCCGCGAGGATGACCAGGCCCCCGATTAGAACCGGCAGGGTTATCTTTTCGTCCAGCAGCCACGCCCCCACAGAAACCGAGATCAGCGGCATCAGAACAAACATGTAAGACATACCCGAAGCGGTCCATCTCTTGATCGTCCATATGTAGAGGACGAACAGAGCTATTGATCCTCCCAGCACCAGGTAGATCAACGCGGCCCAGGTGTCGGCGCCGGAAGGAACCACCCACCGCTCGCCCCAGATCTTTGAGAGCACCAGCAGCAGGGTCGCCCCTATGAGCATGGCAAACGCGTTGGCAGTGACCGGATGGCCCGTCGGAAACTTCTTGACCACAACATTCAACTCCGAGTCCGCCAGCACCGCCCCGAAAAGGGCCAGCACAGGGATTATCGGCAGGCTGAGATTGGCGGGCGAACCAATCATGATCCCTATACCGGCAATGGCCATGGCCGCCCCGAGCGCACCCCGGAGGGTAAACGGCTCGAGCTTGTGAATGCGTGCCAGGACCATCGTCACCAGAGGGACTGAAGAAGCTATGACGGCCCCCACCGCGGCCGGCAGACGTACCAGCGCCCGGTAGCCGAATGCATAGAAGGCGGCGAAGCCCAGAATCCCGTAGAGCGAAATGCCGATCCACTCAGACCTCGAAGGGCGGGGAAGGCGTCGGGCCACCATGTACACAAACAGCAGGAGCGATGCAGCCAGAAAGCGGATTCCAGCTCCAAAGAAAGGTTCCAGGCCCCGGTTGGAAAGCTTGACGGCGACGAAGTTCAGCCCGCCGAGGACGACCACAACCGCAAAAGCGATCAGTGTCAAAGAATCGGGGCGCCCGCCGCTTCTGGGCTCTGCCTGTTTCACCATCAGGACCTCACGAAACGCGACTCGGTCGGATTCTCCGGCATCACCGGATTATCTCCCTTAGGCTTCGGAGTATGAAGTCTCACACCGTGTACAAGACCTTCAACACACCGAAGAAGCGCGAGTTCGTGCGAATTACGGAGGATGTCCAGGGTGCCGTTGACGAATCCGGCATCCGGGAGGGCATGGCGCTGGTCTCGGCGATGCACATCACCGCAGGAGTATGGATTAACGACGACGAGCCCGGGATCCTGGAGGATGCCCTGGAATGGCTCGACAAGCTGGCTCCACCGACGTGGCAGCCCAGGGCCAATGACGTCGCTGAGGCCCTGCTGCCCGACCCCGGCGACTACCGTCACCACCGGGGCGGCGAGGACAACGGCGACGCCCACTTCAAAAACTTGCTGGTGCATCACCAGGCGATCGTGCCGGTTACCGCAGGCCGCCTCGACCTCGGCCCGTGGCAGCAGATCTTCTACGCCGAGTTCGACGGGGGCCGCTCCAAGCGCCTGATCATCAAGGTCATCGGCGAGTAGAAATCGGTCATTGATGCGAGGCCAGCGATGACCGGTCCCATCGTCTACGTGGACACTTCAAAGGTGTGGGACGGCAAGCTCGAAGAACTCACGCGTGCCATGGACGATCTCATCGCCTTTATCGAGCTAAATGAGCCCGACATTCTCGCCTACAACGTGTACTTCAAAGACGATGGCTCAATCATGACCGTCATGCATATGCACAGCAGCCAGGAAACTCTCGAGTTCCATATGAAGGTGGCCGGTCCCCTATTCGCCAAATTCACCGCCTTCCTCGAAATGCAGGCGATAGACGTGTACGGTGAGATCTCAGACGATTTGGTGGCCCGGTTGAAAACCAAGGCCGAGACCCTCGGAAGTGGCGTGGTGAGAATTCACTCGTTGTATGGGGGCCTGATTCGCGGTCAGGCGGACGGCGGCTGAAAAGGGCGCCTCCGGCACCGTTTACTTCATGAGTTCCTCCAGGGGCCCAAGTAGGGCTGCGGGGCCGCCCCAAGCCCCTGATCATCAAAATAATCGACCAATAGGGACGCTCCCCCGCATCACGTGGTGGAAAACAGGATTTCGGAAACATCGCGAAACAACAGAAATCCGGTCCATAGCCCGATCCCGGCCAGAGCCGCTCTTGCGGTCCAGGTAGCCGGCGTCGACGTGGCGACCCTGGCTATAGCGGGGAAACGGGTTGAGGCGGCAACCAGCAGGACGACGAGTAAAAGAGCCAACGCCACTAATGGAGTCTCAGTGCCAATTCCTATCACCGGCGGCAAAGCGAACAAGATAAGCAGAGAAGCCCACGGGACGATGCGGCTCTGCCCGCTGCCCAATTTCTCAGCAAGGGCACTGGTGGCTGCTCCGTAGAGGCCTGGCAGAGCAACGAACATCACCACTGCGAGCCATCGCGGCGAAAGAACCTTGAAATCGATCCCGTCGGCGTGCACGACGATGCTTCCTCCGACGAGGGCGCTTAGGACGGAGGCAACCACGGCCCTGTTGCTGGACGGCAAAACCCAGCGAATGAGCACATAAATGAGACCGCCGGCCATTCCGGCCGCAGCGCATATCCCCACCAGGAACCCGGTGTCGCCGGTGAAGCGCCCGATTAGGAAATCGTCGTCGGTTTTGGTTCCTACCAAGGACGGATCTGAGGTCAGCCGCATAACAAACATCGCCAGGCGGCCCCCCACTCCCCCGATCACAAGACCGCCGGCAAACCCGGCAACTGCCCCGGCTCCCAGCCACCGTGCGATCCCCTTCATTGGTAGTTAGCGGCGCGGTGCTCGATGAATGAGCCCGTTTCCGCCTTCCCCTTTCAAACCGTGCGTGCGGTTCTCCCGCACACGGCTTACCGATGATCGTCTAAGCATAGTTACGCACTCCCGGGTATCGAAAAGTTCCTCTCATCTGACGAGGCTGCAGGATTCACTTGATGTTGCAGCCCGCACTCTTGCTCCCTCCAAAGAGGCTCTCGACACCACGCTTCGCCTTTCCGGCTCTCGCCGTGAGACGGTGGTCTGCTACCGGGCGCTTCGGCTCTTACCCGGACGGGACTTTCACCCGCCGGCTCAACATAGTTTTCAGGACGCACCATTGGCTGATTCTAAACCCACAGTCCGGCTCAAGGCGCCGGCGACCGGGCGGATTTTGCCGCTACGGGGGCCAGCCTGCAGATCGCCCTTAGTGTTGCCCGGCGACGAAAGGCCGGGGCCTAAACGGCCGCGAGCGGGTTTCTTGCCGGCTCTTCGGCGGGCACATCTTCCTCATGCATCAGCGGCGAGGAGATCATAAAGTCCGCCGACGCCCTGTTGCAGGCCATCGGGATGTTGTACACCGCAGCGATGCGGATCAGGGCCTTTACGTCGACATCGTGCGGATGGGTCTGCAGCGGGTCCCAGAAGAAGATAATGAAATCGATCCTTCCTTCTGCCACGGCAGCTCCCACCTGCTGGTCACCGCCCATCGGACCGCTCTTGAACAGGTGGACCGGAAAATTCAGCTCCTCAGCGATCATGGCGCCGGTGGTTCCGGTGGCGAACAATTGATGATTGGTCAGTAAGTCCCTGTTCCAACTCACCCACTCGCGCATTTGTACCTTACGGCTGTCGTGCGCTATCAATGCGATTCTTTTCATCTGTCTCTTTCCCCTCATGCGCTTCACACATAAGTGAAGCTTCTATATAGCTTGGACCCCGTGGGTATCGGTCCGGTTACGAACCGATTAATGGCGGGTCACGATCTGGCGAATCTTCAGGGACAGGATGCCGCCTTAGACTTGGACCTCAATCGAGCCGCTTTCGATTCTCACCGGATAGCTGCGCACCGGCTTCTGCGCCGGGCCCTTTACCACCGCTCCGTTTGTGACGTCGAATTCGGAAACATGGCACGGGCAGACTACCGTCTTGCCTCTGAGCCACCCCTTGTGAAGGGGGCACTGCATGTGCGTACAGATATTGTCGAACGCGTAGTAAGCGCCCTCGATCCGGGCGACCGCGACTTTGCGATCCCCCACCTCGAACTCCGCCATGCTGCCGTTGGAGATGGCTCCCTCTGCCGCAACCTGTACGAATTCTTTTTTCTTGAACGGAAACTTCATGACCTCAGCATCTCCTATTCCTAAGCTTAGGCGGATCCCTGTGAGAATTCGACTGTGCGGATGAGTGACAGCATCGACGTGTTGTGATTACTGCCTACACGCTACTCAAGTACGTCCACGTGTTGGCGGCGATTATTGCCGTGGGATTCAACGCCTCCTACGGCGTCTGGCTGGCCCGCTCGGCCAAAGAGCCTGAGCACGAGGGTTACGCGCTGCGGACTATCAAGGTTCTCGACGACCGCTTTGCCAACCCGGCCTACGTGCTGCTTCTGATCACCGGCGCGTTGATGGTGTGGGTGAGCGACCTGGAGATTTCGACCTTCTAGATCTCGACCGGAATATCGCTGTGGACGCTAGTGGCGATTCTCGGCTTCGCCGTTTACACACCGACACTTAACAGATAAGAGCCCTCGAGGACAAGGGTCACGCCTCCCCTGAGTATCAGCGCCTCGATAGACGTGGAAGGACCGTCGGAATGATCATCGCTGCCATCGTGCTGACAATCATCTTCCTCATGGTCACGAAGCCAAGCTTTTGATCAACAGGCCACGGGGCCGGATGCCTTCAGGCTTGCCGATATTACGGATAGGGCTTGTCCATCGATCAGTGTTCTCGAATGGGCCTGATCTTAGTTGCGGAGGCGAATTTCCGGCCGGAACATTCCCGATGAGGGTGACCCTAGGTTGCCGACTCGAGTTCCGGCCCGAACTTCCCCGTTGGGCCTGGCGCCTAGGTTGCGGAGGTGAATTCCGGGCGGACTTCTCCGTTGGGGCTGCCCCTAGTTGCCGACTCGAATTCCGGCCCGGACTTCTCCGTTGGGCCTGGCGCCTAGGT
>JBOGWH010000305.1:0-5198 GCA_050692975.1 Actinomycetota bacterium
GATCCTTAACGGCCTGGATTCTCTGCCCGCCAAACCGGCGGGCGCTGCCATCACGGTCGGCAATTTCTACGCGATTCATCGGGGCCACCAGAAATTGATTGCTTCGGTCCGAAGCCACGCCGCCGAAGCGGGGCTGGTTCCTACGGTGGTAACTTTCGAGCCCCACCCCCAGAAGGTTCTCCACGGCGAAGCCCCCTGCCTTCTCATCGCTCCCGGGGAAAAGCTCAAGCTGATGGAAGAGGCAGGGGTGGGGCAGGTTCTCGTCCTGCCTTTCACTAAAGCCTTCTCGCGAACCGAGCCCGAGCAATTCGTCGAAGACGTGCTCATGCGGTTGAACATGAAGGCCCTCGTGGTCGGCGCCGACTTTCGCTTCGGTCGTTTCGCCCGCGGCGACGCCACCATGCTCAGGTCCTACTCTGCCGCTCACGGTTTCGTATTCGAGTCGGTGCGTCTGGCCGAAAGTGCGGGCCGCAGGATTTCGAGCACCGAGATACGCCATGCGCTGCAGGCGGGGGACCTCCGCTGGGCCAACCGGGCGCTGGGCCGCCCCTTCGGGCTCACCGGGCGGGTGGTGCACGGCAGCGGAAGGGGAGCCGCGAAGCTCGGTTACCCCACTGCCAACATCAAACCCCCCAAGGGGGTCTGCGTCCCCGCCGACGGCATCTACGCGGGCAGACTGATTTCCGGGAAACTCAACCGGCCCGCCGCCATCAGCGTCGGCCGCAACGCCATGTTCGGAGAAAAAGCTCGAACCATTGAAGCGTTCGCTCTGGACTACAAGGGGAGCCTTTACGGAAAGCAGGTTCGCTTCGAGTTCGTCTCCCGCATCCGCGACCATGTGGCGTTCGGCGGGCCCGAGGCACTGAAAGAGGCAATCGGCCTGGACGTGGCCCGGGTGCGGCGCCTGGTCCGCTGAAAAGGAGGCGCCGGTGCCCGGCGCCGGTGCCCGGCGCCGGGGCAGGGTATTATCGAGTCAATGCGATTCAGGGAAAGCGGCGCCTAGTGCCGCTCGAGACAAAGCAAAAACAGGCGATAATCAGCGAGCACAAAAGGGGCGAGTCCGACACCGGCTCTCCCGAAGTGCAAACTGCATTGCTCACTACCCGCATCAACGAGCTCACCCAGCATCTCAAGACGCACTCCAAAGACCACTCGTCCCGGCGTGGCTTGCTGAGCCTCGTTGGAAGAAGGCGCCGGCTCCTCGAATACCTTCGTCGAGAGGACGTCGAGAGGTACCGGGCCCTCATCGAGAAACTGGGACTGCGCCGTTAGGCAAGAAAGGCAGGTGCGCGCCGGCTAGAACACACTACTGAAGTTCACCCGGCCGGGCGGGAGACAGTCAGTTATCAGTTGCGAGTGCTTTGTAACCAGAGCACTGACCACTGACAACTGGCACGCCGCCGGGCCTCCAACCGACCAAAGGAGGTCATATCAATGGATAAGCCAACCGTCCATTCAGTTGAAAGAAAAATCGGCGATCCCGTGCTCAGGTTCGAAACCGGGCGACTCGCCACGCTTGCGGACGGCTCCGTACTGGCCCAGCTGGGCGAGACCACGGTGCTTCTCGCAGCAACCGCATCCAAAAGCGCCCGCGAGGGCGTCGACTTCTTCCCCCTTACCGTGGACCTTGAAGAGCGCATGTACGCAGCAGGAAAGATTCCGGGAGGGTTCTTCCGCCGTGAGGGAAAGGCCAGCGAAAAGGCCATTCTCACGTCACGGCTGATCGACCGTCCCCTGCGGCCCTGCTTCCCCGACGGCTTCCGCAACGAGGTGCACATCGTCGGGATCGTGAAGTCCGTCGACCTCGTGAACCCCGGCGACGTCCTGGCGGTAAACGCCGCATCGGCCGCTCTGATGCTTTCGGGCATTCCCTTCGAGGGCCCGGTGGGCTGTGTCCGCCTTGCCCACATCGACGGGCAGTGGGTCGCCAACCCCAGCTACCAGCAGCTTGAAGAGGCAACTTTCGAGATCACCGTCGCCGGCAGGCGGGGTCCATCGGGGGAGGCCGACGTGCTGATGGTGGAAGCCGGAGCCACTGACAACGCATTCCAGCTGGTCGCCGAGGGCGCTCCCGAGGTAACCGAGGAAGTCGTGGCCGGCGGGCTCGATACGGCCAGGCAGTACATCATCGAGGCCATTGAGCTACAGGAAGAGCTGGTGGCCGCCGCAGGAGTGAAAGAACAGGACAAGACCTTCATCATCGAGCCGGAGGTCGACCCCTCCATTGTCGAGAGGGTCAAGGGCCTGGCCGACCCGGCGCTGGCCGAAGCCGTCCAGATCGCCGAGAAGGCGGCGCGGGAGACTGCGCTGAGCGAGACCGAGGCGAAGATTCTCGAAGTGACCGCATCGGAATTCGAAGAGAAGACGGCCGAGGTATCGGCCGCTTTCAAGAAGTTGACCAAGCTGGCGATCCGCCGGAGAGTCGCCGAGCAGGGCATTCGCATCGACGGGCGCGGGGTCGGTGAGGTACGGCCGATCTGGAGTGAGGTCGGGGTACTGCCCCGGGTTCACGGCAGCGGGCTGTTCAACCGTGGCCAGACTCAGGTTCTTGGGGCCCTGACTCTCGGGATGTTGAAGATGGAGCAGGAGCTCGACGACCTTGGCGTCGTGACCTCGAAAAGATACATGCATCACTACAACTTCCCGCCTTTCTCAACCGGCGAGACCGGCTTCATGCGAGGCCCCAAGCGCCGGGAGATCGGCCACGGGGCCCTCGCCGAGAAGGCCCTGCTTCCCGTCATCCCCGACGAGGAAGAATTTCCCTACGCACTGCGGATCGTGAGCGAAGTCCTCACCTCCAACGGTTCGACTTCAATGGCAAGCGTGTGCGCAAGCACCCTGGCGATGATGGACTGCGGAGTGCCCATCAAAAAGCCGGTCGCCGGAATCGCAATGGGGCTGATGAAGGAAGGGGACCGCTTCATAACCCTGACCGACATCCTGGGCGCCGAGGACGCTTTCGGCGACATGGACTTCAAGGTCGCAGGCACCGAGACCATGGTTACCGCCCTCCAGCTCGACAGCAAGATTCTCGGGATCCCCACCAGCGTCCTTGCCGAGGCCCTAACTCAGGCCAAAGAGGCCAGGTTGCACGTTCTCTCGAAGATGCTCGAGGTAATTCCCGAGGTTCGCACCGAGCTGAACGCGAGGGCGCCGAGGATCGTCGCCTTCAAGATTCCGATCGACAAGATCGGCGAGGTCATCGGGCCCAAGGGCAAGCACATCAACGAGGTGATCGCCCGTACCGGCGTGGATATAGACATCGAGGACGACGGAACGGTGCGAATCGGCTCCGCCGAACAGGGTCCCGCCGACGAGGCTCGGGCTTTGATCGACGCCGTCGCCAACCCGCGCATCCCGCTGGTCGGGGAGAAGTTCATGGGCAAGGTGGTCAAGATCGTCGACTTCGGCGCCTTCGTCAACCTGACCGGCAACACCGACGGGCTGGTGCATATCTCCAAACTCGGCGGGGGAATCCGGATCCACCGGGTCGAGGACGTGCTGAGCGAGGGCGATGAGCTGGAAGTGGTGGTGACCGAGATCGACCCGCGCGGGAAGATCTCGCTGGACCCCGTCAACCCGCCCCCGCGGGTGGCCGAGCTTCCCGACGACTACCAATCCCAGCGCCCGCCGCGCCCGGAGGGCCGCGACCGCGACCGGGATCGACGCCCCCGCCGCGACGGCGACCGCGACCGCGACCGCGACCGACGGCCCCGCCGCCGGCTGTAAGCCCACCCGGCGGTGGAGTTCGAGCGCACGGTCCTGCCGGGCGGCACCCGGGTCCTCACCGAGCACATGGCCGAGGTGCGGTCCGTCGCGCTTGGTTTCTGGATAGGGGTGGGGTCTCGCGACGAGCCGGAGGAGCTTGCCGGGTCGTGCCATTTTCTCGAGCACCTGCTGTTCAAGGGCAGCAAGAGCCACACCGGCCGCCTGATCGCCGAGCTTTTCGACTCGGTCGGAGGGGAGGCCAATGCTTTCTCCGCCAAGGAGTACACATGCCTGTACGCGAGGATCCTGGATAAGGACCTGGAAACGGCGGTGGAAGTGCTTTCGGATATGGTGCGCAACCCGCTGCTTTTGCCGCTGGACGTGGAGACCGAACGAAACGTCATTCTGGAAGAGCTGGCCATGCACGAGGACACCCCCGAGGACCTCGTTCACGACATCTTCACCGAGACGCTGTTCGGATCGCACCCTCTGGGCCGTGAGGTCATGGGCACGGCGGAGACCGTGGCTTCGATCACCCCGGAGACCCTGAGGTCGTTTCACGAGGGCAGCTACCACTCCGCCAATATCGTCGTGGCGGCGGCGGGAAACGCCGACCACGAAAAGCTGGTCAAGTGGGTGGACTCGGAGTTCGGCGCCGAGCGCCACCGGCCGCTCGAACGCAGCTCGGCGCCCGACAAGCCTTCGTCAAGCTCACGGGTCATTTCCCGGCGCACCGAGCAGGCTCACATCGTAATTGGAGGTATCGGTTACGGGCGCGACGACCCCCGGCGGTTCGCCTGGGGGGTCCTCGACAATCTCCTCGGCAGCGGGAGCTCTTCGCGGCTATTCCAGGAGATCCGGGAGAACCGCGGCCTTGCTTACTCGGTCTTCTCGTACCGCAACACGTTCACCGAGATCGGTTCGTGGGCCATCTACGCGGGGACGGCGCCCCGGAACGTTCCCGAACTGATCGAGGTCATCGACACCGAGCTCGACCGTTTGATTACCGACGGGATAACCCAGGAGGAACTTCAGCGGGCAAAAGGCTGCACCCGGGGCTCGACGGTGCTGGCGCTGGAGGATCCGGCTTCGCGGATGACCCGTATCGGCAAGACCGAGCTTGTGAAAGGTGAGCAGCTTACGATCGACGAAATCATCGCCCGGGTCGACGCGGTCACCCGCGAGGACGTGGCCGAGGTGGCGCGTGACCTGTTGGTGCCGCAGCGGCGGGTGCTCTCGGCGATCGGTCCGTTCTCGGTAGGGGAACTCGAGCGGGTCGAGGAGGCCTCCCGGGCCACGGCCTGACTTCAGTTCAAAGGTTCTACACGGAAGCCCTTTCGCGCGACGGCGTCAGACAGTAAACCTGGTAGGCCCCGTTGATCACGGGTTGGGCCACGTTGCGGACGTGGGTTCCTCCCGGGGTGGTTCCTTTCTCTTTGCCGGCGTGGGCGTGGCCGTGGACGACCAAAGGGTCCTGAGCGGGGTCGAGT
>JBOGWH010000306.1:0-6232 GCA_050692975.1 Actinomycetota bacterium
ATAAGGTCCTGGACCGAGTTGATCGCAAGACGGGATCCGGAAAGAACCTCCGCCTGCTTCGAAGTCACCCCCCCAAGCGCCTGCAAAGCAACCTTCAGGTGCGGCGGCGCGTAGAGCGCTAGAGGCCGGCGAGTCATCGTGCCCGGGTACGCCTTGGGGAAGGATCACAGGTCATCACGCCATTGTCGCTCCCAAAGCCGGTAATATGGTCGATATGTCCCGTGTATGCGATGTCTGCGGCAAGTCCCCGCAAACCGGCAAATCGATAAGCCACTCCCACCGGCGCACCAACCGCCGCTGGATTCCCAATATCCAGACGGTCCGCACGGCCGTCGGGGGAGCCTCGAAGAAGCTGAGGGTCTGCACCTCATGCATCAAGGCGAATAAGGTACCTCGCTAGAGGGTACAGACCCAGCGTGAGGACCGACGAGCCGATTGCCCCGGAAACCGAGCCCATCCAGCCCTTTATGAAAGACGGCCAAAGCCTGGGCGGGCTCATCGTCGAAATAACCCAGGACTTCTCCAAGCTAATCCGCAAGGAAGTCGAACTGGCCCGGCAGGAAGCAACCGATCTGCTCAAAGAAAAGGTCATGGCGGTCGCCCTTATTGCGATCGGGGCCGTGCTGGGGCTGCTCCTCGTGCCATTCGTGATGTTCACGATCTACAAGGTGCTGGCTTTGTTCATGCCCGAGTGGGTGGCGGCCGTTACGATCACGCTGGTGATCGCTGCTGCCTGCGGGGCTGTGTTCATGGTCGCCAAATCCAAACTCGGAGGCAAAATGGCACCCGAGCGAACCATCAAGACCCTGAAAGAGGATGTCGAATGGGCCAAAAACCTGAAGAAATAGAACGGGAGATCGAACAGACCCGGGAAGCGCTCGGCGAGAAGGTCGACGCTTTGTCGGGCCAGGTGCGTGAAGGCGTTGAGATGGCGCGCACCAAGGGAGTGAGAGTAGCGGGAGCCGTGCTCGGAGTATTGGCCGGACTGTGGGCCGTGCGGAAGATCCGGAGGCGCTAGCCCCCGGTTTACCGCATCGGGTGGAGGGCGCTCCCCGTCCTGAAAAGGCTCTCCACAAAGATTTTGGATTGGCGCACCGCGGCCTCTGCGGGAAATCCCATGGCAAGGTGAGCTGCTATCCCGGCCGAGAACGCACAGCCTGTTCCGTGCATGGTGCCGGAGGCCCGAACGCCGGCGATCTCGGTGTAACAAGTCCCATCGAAGTACACATCCACAGGTTCGCCCTCCAGATGTCCGCCCGTGACGACTACACGGGTGGGGCCCATATCCCTCAACTCCGCGGCGGCCCTCCTCATCGAATCCGGAGAGTTAACCGTCAGCCCGGTGAGGGCGGCCGCCTCGCTCAGATTTGGGGTGATCAACTCTGCCAGCGGAAAGAGGGATTCCACCATCGCCCTCACCGCCTCCTCGGAAGCCAGGCGCCGCCCACCTCCGGCGAAGATCACGGGGTCGACAACCAGGTTGGGAATCGCGGCCTCCGAGATACAGCGGGCCGCGGCCTCAACGATCCGGGGGCCCGGCATCATCCCGGTTTTCACGGATCCAAGAGGCGCCTCGCGGACCGCGGCGGAAATCTGAGCTGCAACCAACTCCGCATCCACCTCAGCAACCGTGGTGACTGCAAGCGGCGTCTGGGCCGTAACGGCAGTAACCGCGCTCAGGCCCCGGACCCCGAAAGCCTCGAAGGTTCGCAGATCGGCCTGTATGCCGGCTCCCCCGGAAGAATCGGAGCCGGCAATCGTCAGCGCGGCGGGGCGATCAGACACGCAGATGATCCCAGCCGGGCGCGACCAGAGGCTCCTCGTCCCCCTCGATTAGAAGAACGCGGCCCCGGGTGTCCTCGACGATTTCCCCAATTCGCGATACGGGGGTTCCGGTCGCCGCCGTGACGGCTGCGGATGCGGCCTCGAAGCGACCTGAAGCGATCGTGAAGCACAGCTCGTAGTCCTCCCCCCCGCCTAGAGCCAGCTGCAGGGCGCCCCGGTCAATGCCCAGCCCGGACAGATCCACCATCGGCAGGGCCGAAGCCTCCACAACAACCCCCACTTCGGAGGCCTCGCAGATGTGACCCAGGTCTGCAACCAGTCCGTCGGAGATGTCAATCATGGCCGTCGGCCGGTGCGGGACGAGCGCCTCGGCCTCGGGCAGCCTGGGCACCGGACGGCGGTGGGCATCCAAAAGATCGCTTCTTTCGCGGTTGCCGGCCCGGAGCAGACGGTAGCCGGCCGCCGAGGCCCCCAGGGTACCGGTAACGGCTACCGCGTCTCCGGGGAGTGCCCCGGAGCGGAATACCACGGCCTCCCCCGCCCGGCCGAGAGCGGTTACAGCGATGGTCAGACAGTCACCTCGGGTTATGTCTCCTCCGATAATTCCGCATCCGAATTGACCGGCGCAGCCGGCCATGCCGGAGAAAAGATCCTCGACCCAGGCCATATCCAGCTCGGGTCTCAGCGCCAGGGCTGCAACTGCGCGCCAGGCGGTCCCGCCCATGGCGGCGATATCGCTGAGATTGGCGGCCATCGCCTTGTAACCGAGGTCCGAGGGGCCGGTCAGCTGCAGGTCGAAGTGGACTTTCTCAACCAGCAGGTCTGTGGTGACCAAAGCTTCTTCCCCCGGGCCCCCGACCACCGCGCAGTCGTCGCCGGCCCAGATTTCCCCCCCGGGCGCCTTGCCGGCTATCCGGATCAGGCGCTCGATCAGACCGAATTCGCCGGCTTCAGAGATTTTCATCGCAGGGACCTTTCACGGGCCAGAAAGCCCGCCGGCTTGTTCCGCTTCGAACGGGGAGCCACGCTTCGATTATAGGATGGGGCCGGTAAATCCCCTATCGCAGTGGAGGTGGTCCTGTGGCGGTAACCGCGTACATTCTCATCCAGACTGAAGTGGGCAAGGCGGCCCAGGTGGCCAAGGAAGTATCGGGAATTCAAGGCGTAACGTCGGCTGAGGACGTTACCGGACCTTATGACGTTATCGTGCAGGCGGAGTCGAACTCAGTCGACGACCTCGGCAAGCTGGTGGTCGCCAAGATCCAGGCGGTTGAAGGAATCACTAGAACGCTGACCTGCCCGGTGGTTCATCTGTAGCCGCAACCCTTGCCGGCGCCCGCCCGCGCGGGCGCCGGAAGGACTCTGGATCCGCTAAATAAGGGCGTCTACCAGCTTCACGATCAGCAGGATAATGACGAGGACGCCGACTACGGCCCCCACGATAAACCAGCCGAGCTGCCCCGCCTCCTGCTTCAGCAGTGCCAGGGCCACTCGCCGAAAGGCATGCTTTTTGACTAGGTTGTTCAAAATGCCCCTCCTTTTCCCGAGCAACATACGATAGCGGCCCAACCCACTGCAAGGTCTGAGCCTAAAAAACGGGTCTCGGCTTCGACCGGTAACGTTCAAGGGCCAGGTCGACCAGCCGGTCCAACAGCTCCCCGTAGGCGATCCCCGACGCCTCCCAGAGCTTGGGATACATCGAAATCGTGGTGAAGCCCGGCATCGTGTTGATCTCGTTGATCAGCACTCCCCTGCGGCCCTCTTCGTAGAAGAAGTCGATCCTGGAGAGTCCCGCGGCATCCACCGCCTTGAAGGCCTGGAGGCTGTAGCTGCGCACCAGCTCGCAGACCGGACCGGGAATCGATGCCGGGATCACCGCCTCGGAGGTTGAATCCAGGTACTTGGATTCGTAATCGTAAAACTCCCCCGCATGGATGATCTCCCCGCAGACACTGGCTACCGGAGACTCGTTGCCCAGCACGGCACACTCGATCTCCCGGCCGGAAATGGCCTCTTCCACAAGCGCAGTCGGATCGTAGGTGAAGGCAAGCTCCAGGGCCCCGGCAAGCTCGCCGGCGGTGCTGCACTTGGAGACTCCCACAGACGAACCGAGCCCGGCGGGCTTGACGAAGCAGGGAAACCCAATTTCTTCGACCGAGCGCAACGAATCGTGCTCTCCGTCCCGCCAGGCAGAGGCATATACGGGTCGCCAGGGGGCCATCGGTATGCCTTCGGCCTGGAAAGCGACCTTCATCTTCCTTTTGTCCATCCCCACCGCCGAAGAGGCGACCCCGCTGCCGACATAGGGCAGGTCGGCCAGTTCCAGGAGTCCCTGCAGGGTCCCGTCCTCTCCGTAGGGCCCGTGCAAAACCGGAAAAACCACGCCCAGGTCGGGCCCGATCTCCTCCCCGCCGCTGGCAAGGCTCAGAAGGCGGCACCGGCCCGGTTGCCCCACCAGCGCCACCGGACTGCCCTCGGCCACGAAGGCCTCGTCGGGGACATCCAGAGCCTCTCCGAGCAGCACGGGCTCGGATGCCGCCGGCAGGACCCAGGCCCCCTGCTTGGTTATTCCCACCGCAAGCACCTGATAGCGGCCGGGATCGAGAAAAGCCGCCACATGCCGGGCCGACACGCAGGAAACCTCGTGCTCGGCCGACCTTCCCCCGTAGAGAAGCAATACACCCAGCCTGGTCACGACAGGATTCTTACACGCCCCAGGGAAAGGCGGCTTTTCCGCAGCCGAATGGGGGAATTTACACGAAGGTTAAAGGAGGGCCGGGCATGGGACGATTACACCTAGGAGAAAACAGACGCCTTGGCGAAGGGGAATGAAATGCCCGAAAACGGATATCCCGGAAACATAGATCCAAACGCCGCTCGTGCGCAGGCCCGCAGCGGTGCCCAGCCACCCACCGCGGCCGGCAGAGGGCCCGCAACGGCTCAGGCGATTCCCGCAGGGGCCCCGCCCGGTCCGCCGCGGGCCACCGGATCGGCCATGCAGGCCGAGTCGGAGGCCGAAAGGCACGAAAGCGCCCTGCTCGCCAACCTGATGGGCAAGATGCTCGAGATAAAAGCATCCGACCTTCACCTTTCGGCAGGAAACCCCCCCATGTACCGGATCAAGGGAGAGTTGGTCCGCACCGAAGGGGATCCTCTCAAGCCCCAGGAAATTCAGAGGATGATGTACGCCATCCTCACCCAGAGGCAGCGGGAGGCCTTTGAAGCCGATCTGGAACTCGACTTTTCCTACGCCCTTCCGGGCAAGGCTCGGTTCCGGGTAAACATCTACCGCCAGCGCGACGCCATGGGTGCGGCGATGCGGCTGATCCCCTTTGAGATCAAGACTCTCGAGGATCTCGGTGTTCCGAACCAGGTAGCTCAGTTCGCCCAACTGCCCAGAGGCCTGGTACTGGTCACCGGCCCGACCGGTTCCGGTAAGTCGACCACGCTCGCGGCGCTTATCGACATCATCAACTCCAAGGAAGCCCTGCACATCATGACCATCGAGGACCCGATCGAGTTCCTTCATCACCACAAGCAGTCCGCAGTTCATCAGAGAGAACTCGGGGCCGACACTCACTCTTTCGCCGCGGCCCTAAAGCACGTGCTGCGCCAGGACCCCGACGTGATCCTGGTCGGTGAGATGCGGGACCTGGATACCATCCAGCTGGCAATCACCGCAGCGGAAACCGGACACCTCGTCTTTGCGACGTTGCACACGAACTCGGCGCCGTCATCTGTAGACCGGATCATCGACGTCTTCCCTCCTCACCAGCAGCAGCAGATCCGGATCCAGCTGGCTTCCTCCCTGCAGGGAGTGGTCACCCAGACTCTGCTTCCCACCGCAGACGGCAAGGGGCGGGTCGCCGCATGCGAGATCCTGGTCGTCACGCCGGCCGTCGCCAACCTGATACGGGAGACCAAGACCCATCAGATCTTCTCGTCCATGCAGGCCGGCGGAGCGACCGGAATGCAGACCATGGACAAGGCCCTTGCGAAGCTGGTCGCGACCGGAAAGGTTCGCCGCCAGGACGCCGAGGAAAAAGCCCACGACCTGGAAAACTTCAACCAGCTGCTTCGAAAGGGCGCCGCCGCCTAAAAAGCTGCGGTCCCCCATAAGTCAGGTTCCGTTTTACTCCCCGCTCGCGAGGGAATAATCCCCTCGTCACTTCTAGGAGGAGGAACGGAAATGGAAGGTCTTTTGACCGTTCTATTGATCGGGCTTGTTGTTGGAGCCCTGGCTAGGCTGTTCATGCCGGGCAGCCAGCCGATCGGTATCTTGTGGACGATGGTCATCGGGGTCGTCGGAGCTTTCATCGGCAACGCGATCGGTGAAAGGATCTCGCCCGACCCGGGTGATCCAATGCACTGGATTTTGTCGGTGCTGGTCGCCATCGGTCTGCTGATGCTCTGGGGTGCGGCCACCCGCCGCAGCCGGGTTCTCTAG
>JBOGWH010000307.1:0-3679 GCA_050692975.1 Actinomycetota bacterium
GCGATTCCCCGCTGCGGGGAGTCGGAATTGTAGACCTCATCCCGGTAAATGAACATGACCAGGTCCGCATCTTGCTCGAGCGATCCGGAATCGCGGAGGTCGGCCAGGAGAGGACGCTTGTCGGTGCGGTGCTCCACGTTGCGGGACAGCTGGCTCACCGCTATTACGGGCACTTCGAGCTCTCGTGAGAGGATTTTCAGCGAGCGGCTGATTTCGCCCACTTCCTGGACCCGGTTGTCGTTGCGGCGGCCGGGGTGGGGCTGCATCAACTGCAGGTAGTCGACGATGATCAGCGACAGGCCGTGCTTGGCCTTGAGGCGCCGGCACTTGGCGCGCATCTCCATGATGGTCACGTTCGTGCTGTCGTCGATGAACAGCGGCGCCTCCGCGAGCCGCCCCAGGGCGTGAGACAGCTTGGGCCAGTCGGACTCCTGAAGGGCCCCGCGGCGCAGGCGGTTGGAATCGACCCGGGCCTCCGAGCACATCAGCCGCTGAACCAGTTCCATCTTCGACATTTCCAGCGAAAAAACCACCACCGCCTCGCGGGTGTCCACCGCGACGTGCTGGGCGATCGAGATGGCGAAAGCAGACTTTCCGATCGAGGGACGGGCGGCGACTATGACCAGGTTCGAGGGCTGCAGCCCGGCGGTGATCGCATCCAGTTCCGTGAAGCCCGTGGGCAGCCCGGTGATCGAGGAGCCCTTCTCGTAGAGCTTTTCGACCAGCTCCATGTTTTCGGTCAGAAGTTCGCGAAGCTCGACGAAATCCTGCGTATCGCTGCGCTGAGAAACCTTGTAAATAAGGTCTTCCGAGAAATCGACGGCAGCGTCGACATCGTCGGGCACCGAGTAGGCCAGTTCGGAGATCGAGTCGGAGGCTTCTATCAGCCGGCGCAGCGTTGCGTTTTCCTGGACGATGGCAGCGTAGTGCGAGGCCGATCCTGGGGTGGGGACGCTCTGGACCAAAGTGAAGATGTAGGGCTTTCCGCCGGAGGACTCCAGCGTATTGCGTCGGCGAAGCTCCTCGGCAACCGTGACTGCATCGACCGGTTCACCTTTCCCGTATAGGTCAAGCATGGCCCTGAAAATTTCGCCGTGAGCGGGCTTATAGAAGTCCTCGGCATGCAGGATCTCCAGCACGTTGGCCATCGCCTCGCGCGACAGCATGCATGCGCCGAGGACCGACTCCTCGGCCTCCAGGTTGTGTGGCGGGATGCGCGGCCCTTCCGGCGCCAGCCGGTTTATCGCGATTGCCACGGTACTCCAAACATTTGTTCGATACTATAAGCACGGGTGCCGACAATCCCGCCAAATCCAGTTTGAATCCAGGCGCCGGGGGTCCCGCCGGCGGATCCGTCTGTGGATAAAAAGAATCCACAGATTTCATCGCCTGGTTGCGACCTTTTCCAATGCGAGTCCACAGCGAGCCCCCAGTTAGGTCGGGTACTTATCCACAACATCTTGTGGAGATGAACGAAACATGGCCAATATATTGTGGCCCGCCGGGGAGGGTCAAGGATCAGGAAGCACGTTTCTTCCCACAGCAAAAGATTTCTTCGCAAACCTCCCGGGGGCCCCGGCGAAACGCAGTGCTGGCGTCCTTGTTCCGCTTCACAATTTCGGAGAGTGTACGGTTTAAGGAGGGCGCGAAAACGGTCCCCCCGCTTGCGGCAGCTCAACTCCAAAGCGAGACGCTCGGGAAGCTTGTTCGGAACACCGGCATTGGAGCCTCAATGACAGTCAGGCGGATGGACAACGTCGGCATCGTTGTAGAAGACCTGGACTCGGCCATCGAGTTTTTCACCGAGCTGGGTCTCGAGCTAGAAGGGCGCGGCCCGATCGAAGGAGACTGGGCAGATGGGGTTACCGGACTGCGAAACATGCGGGTTGAGATCGCCATGATGCGAACCCCAGACGGCCACAGCCGGCTCGAGATGTCCCGATTTCTCGCCCCCCCTGTGGTCGCCGATCACCGGACTGCCCCGGTGAATGCGCTTGGCTACCTACGCGTCATGTTTACCGTAGAGGACATCGACGATAGCCTCGCCCGGCTCAGCAAGCGGGGCGCGGAGCTTGTTGGGGAGGTGATCCAGTACGAAGACGCGTACCGGCTCTGCTACATCCGGGGGCCGGAAGGCATCCTCATCGGACTGGCTCAAGAACTGGGGCAGCCTGATTGAAGATCTTGCACGAAATGTAGGAGTCTGGGTACAAGATGGATGGTCTGTTCTTTTCCGAGTCCAGCCACGTCACGAGACTTCGAGAGTATTCCCTCCGTGCGTGAACCTACATGGGCACTGCTAGGGGGGCGACGCCGCGGAGGTTAACTCAGCCCAAGTTGAACCTTGATGGCCCGCTCAACGGCAGCCATGTCCTTGCCCGAAATAGACCCGTATTTGTCCAGAACTCGCTCACGCGCAATCGTTCGGATCTGATCTGCCATTGCTTTGTGCGAACGCCCGGCCGCGGAGACGCGGGCTTCCCATGATCCGATTCGTCTGACGTTGGTTGAAAGTGGAACGACCTGAATCCGGTTGGCCACCTTATTGGCGGCGTTGTTGCTTACGATGACGGCCGGCCGCCTTTTGCGAATCTCACCACCCAGGGCTGGCTCGAAGTTGATCCAGTACACGTCCCCGCGAACCACTGCCTAGCCGATGTCCTCTCCTACACCAGCCTCTATCCAGTCTCGAGCTTCATTTTCTGCTTCGGATTCGCGGGCGGCCCTTCGGTACTCAGCTTCCAGTTGATTGGCGTCCATTAGATGTGGGCGGACAAGCGCTTCGATGAACCGGCTAATCGACCCACGCCCAACCTTGTCATGAAGAGCTCGATAAACGTCGTCGGCCACTGAGATTGTCAGCTTGCGTTGCATGCTCCCACCTGTTTACGTATATACGTATAGTAGCGAGAACGGCCGCACTGCGCTCGTGGCTGCGGCCGACTCCTCGGCCTCGAGGTTGTGCGGCGGGGGGCGTGGACCTCGCTGGGGAAGTGATCCAGTACGAAGACGCGTAGCGGCTCTACATCCGGGGCCGGAAGGCATCCTCATTGGACTTGCCCAAGAACTGGGCCCAAGACTGCCTGATGATTCTAGAAGAACGCATGAGACTGGGTTACGGCCTTGCCGAAAATGCAGTGCTGTGCCGCAAGGCCCAAAGGTCGTTCTCTTTCTTGGCGATCACGAACTGCTTTCCTCGCAGGACCAGCGCAGCCCAGGGCCCACCAGTAAGGTCGGAATGGATAGCCGCGGGGCCAACCCTCCCCTCAAAGAGCCTTTGGGGCAGGGCATCACATGCCACCTGATTTGATCGACCATCGTAACGACAAGAATTCCCGCTCCCGCTGGCGGCTTCCTGGCTGAGGAAATCTACCGAAGAGTCGTCGGATACGACAAGGCTCGGAAATGCTCGGGGCGGGAGACAGCAAGCAGCTTGATCGGATTTTAGGGGAGCCATCGGTATGTTGCCATCCCGGCGGCCGACCGCCTTTGGAACCCATTTCGATTCTGATGTGGGCTGGATGACTAGACTCGCCGGAATCCGGTGCTCGGCCTCGAACTGAGAGCCTAGAAAGAGGGCTCCAACGACGCTGCCAGAGTCGGAAATCCTCGGCGTCCACCCCTTAAAGGCCGCACCTTCGAAGGGCCCTTCGGGTGTCCACGTAAGCCCCCCATCTTC
>JBOGWH010000308.1:0-7043 GCA_050692975.1 Actinomycetota bacterium
CGTCGTGGTTGCCGGTTTCCTGCCCAGGGCGCAGGAGGCCCTGGTCGACTTCAGCGGTCTCGCGGCGGACCTGAGCTTTGTAGCGAAGTCTCACTGCGTGGTTATTGAATTCGAACCTGCCGATAGCCCCGACTGGGGCGAGGTCGAGAAGGCGCTGCGGAAAGGACAGCTTGCTCTGGCCGTTGCCCTCGCGGAAACTGCGCGGGGGGACCCGGCGGAAACGACGGCGGGACAGAAACAGAAAGCATCCGGCCTCCCGGTCGTCGGTACGATCACGAACCTGCAGACTCAGGGCTCCTTCAAGGACGTGTACTATCGCGGGGCCAGCTTCGCGAAGGAGATGCCCCGCAGCATCGACCCGGAAGAGCTCGACTCCGGGGCCGTGGTCAGCGGCCAGTTCGGCCACCCCGGCCTGAAAAACCCCACCTACGTCTTTCAAAACCATCCGGTGGTTGAGGCTCTGCGGGAGCTGGACGGCGACAAGCTGGTATTCGGGGGAGTGATCATCAGCCCGGAGCCGGTCGAGCAGGCGAGAAAGGAGGAGGTTTCGGCGAAGGCCGCCGAGCTGTGCAAGGAGCTGGGCTGGCAGGGTGTGATTACGACCAAAGAGGGCGGCGGCAACGCCGACTCGGACATGTCCCTGAAAGTCGACGCCCTGGAAAAGATGAACATCCGCACCGCAGCAATATTCGGGGAGATGAGCGGGCCAGAGGGAACGGGGCCACCCGTCGTTTCACCTCCCTCTGCTGCGGGAGGCCTCGTCAGCAGCGGTAATTACGACGAACCTCTGGAGCTGCCCGAAGTGGAGCGGGCGCTGGGCGGCGAAGAATTGGCATTGACGGGGCGGCCGGCGGCCGGGGCGCAGCAGATCGTGACCGCAGCGGTTTACGGATCGCTGAGCCCGATCGGAATGGGCAGGCTCAAGGCCGAGGAAGCTTCCGGGGGAGCGGGGGCCGAACTGGCGGAAAAGCTGTCCGGTAAGGAAAAGATCTCCGTCGTCCACTACATCAACCAGTTCTTCGGCGGCAAGGGCGGCGAGGACCAGGCCGGAACCGGACCTTTCAAGCTCGACGAGCTTCCCCCGCTTTCCAGGCGCCTTGCGGCGCTGCTCGGCGACCGCTTCGAGCTGTCTGCGGTCGTGGCCTGCGGAGACGACTACGCCTCCGCGCAGGACAAAGCGGGAGAGGAGATCCTGGAAATGACCGGGACGCCGGACCTGCTTATCTGCGGCCCGGCGTTTACGAGCGGGCGCTACGGGATTGCCTGCACCAAAGTCGCCCAGGCGGCCACGGCCGCGGGGATACCGGTCCTGGCGGCGATGAACCGGGAGAACCCGGGGATATCGGGTTCGGTGCCTACCGTTTTGGTCCGAGAGACCGCGCGTCAGATGGGCGAGGCCCTCGAAGGAATTGCAAAAGTGGCTGCGAAGATCGCGGCCGGCGAGGCCCCCGGCAAGGCGGACGGACTCCTGGTGGCGAAGGCTCGTAAGAACGTCCTCGCCAAGGTGAATGCTGCCAGGCGGGCGGTTGACCTGGTGCTGAGCCGCATCGAGGGTGATGTCGACGCTACCGAAATTCCGCTGCCCGACTTCGGCAAGGTGACTCCGGCCCCTCCCGTCGGGGATCCCGCGGAGGCCCTGGTTGCCTTGCTTACCGAAGGCGGGCTGGTGCCCGATGGCAACCCGGAGCGACTGGAATCCGCCCGGGCCACAAAGTGGCTTCGCTACCGCCTCGAAGACAGGGACTCCCTGGCGCCCGGCGAATTCCAGTCGGTGCACGGCGGCTTCTCCACGGTGGCGGCCAATGAGGATCCCAACCGCATCCTGCCGCTGGACGCGGCCATACAGCTTCAAGCGGAGGGCAGGATCGGCAAGCTGCTCGGGGAGTATCTGGTTACGGTCGGCAACGGCACAACCGTTGCCCGGGCCACGAAGTTCGGGGTGGAGTGGGGAGAGGAGCTGCGCAAGGCCGGTGTTCAGGCCGCCATCCTGACCTCCACGTGAGGGACCGGAACGCGTTGCGGGGCAACGCTCGCCAAGCAGCTGGAGGAGGCCGGCATTCCCACCGCGCTGCTTTGCAATCTTGTGCCGATTGCAAAGCAGGTCGGGGCTCCCCGGATCGTTCCGACTCGGGGCATCCCCTACCCCGCCGGTGACCCTTCGCTCGGATCGGAAGAGGAAAAGGCCTGGCGCCGCAAGCTCGTCGAAAAAGCCCTCGAAGCCGTTTCGACCGAGGTTTCAGAACCTACGGTCTTCGCGGTGGCCCCCTAGGGGATTGCTAGACTGGCTGCCGGTATGAGCGAAAACGACCCTTTAATAACCTCGTCCACCCAGATCCTCGCCCATGCTCCGGGGCTGGCACGACACGGTTCCAAGCCGTCGAGAGAACTGCCGCGCAGCGAAGACGTTGAGAGCAAGTTCTTGAAATCGTTGCGCTCGTTCGACGAAGCCGCCGCCTACCTGCCCCACCGCGCATATCTGGGGGCGCTTCATCCCCGGGATTTGCCTGACCGACCCTGGACCGCACTGACCGACGGAGACAAAGACCGGTTCATGGCGGACGGCGAGATCATGCCCGAAGAAGAGTTTTACGGCCTGATGGCCTGCGTGGACGAGTTCGGGCTGATCGGGCTCGATCCCGACTTTGCCGAGAGGTCGGCCAACGCCATCGCCGCGCACCCGCTTGCCAAACAGTTCGACATGGAGCGGTTCGACCGAGCGGTCGGAAGTACCGAATCCGACTTGCTGCGCGACGACACGCTTGAGCTAGTGCTTCCCGACCGGCAGAGGGCAGGGGTCATACGTCCCGGTCACGAGCAGGACGCCTCTCTCGAGGCGCATGTGATGCTGGAAAACCTCGCCTGCAAGGCAACCGCTTCGCTGGCGCTGTGGCGCCTGCTGAACGCCGGGGACATCGATCCCGAGTCGATCGACTACGTGATCAGCTGTTCGGAGGAGGCCATCGGGGATCGTTACCAGCGCGGGGGCGGCAACATGGCCAAAGCAGTCGCCTTTGTCAGCGGGTTGACCCAGGCGTCGGGATGCGATGTGAAGAACTTCTGTGCCGCCCCCATTCCCGCACTCGTTATCGCCGGGTCCCTGGTGACCGCCGGCGTTTTCCAGCGCATCGCGGTAATAGCGGGCGGCTCGGTCGCAAAGATGGGCATGAAATTTCAGGGACATCTCAAGAACGATCTTCCGGTGCTGGAGGACGTCGTGGGCGGCTGGGCTGCGATCGTCGAAAGGAAAGGCAGCGGGGCCGTAATCAGGTTCGACGCGGTGGGCAGGCACCGGGTGGCCCATGGAGCCGCCAACCCGCAGATCATGCAGGCTTTGTCGGTGGAACCGCTGAAGTCTGCCGGTCTGAAGATGACCGACGTGGATGATTACGGCACCGAGCTTCATAACCCCGAGATCACCGAGCCGCAGGGGTCGGGCAACGTGCCGGACCGCAACTACAAGACGCTCGCGGCACTTGCGGCCCGCGCCGGGGACATCGCCAAGGATGAAACCGGGAAGTTTCAAGAAACCAGGGGAATGCCGGGATTTGCTCCCACTCAGGGGCATCTGGCATCGTCAATATGCTACCTTCCTCATGCGCTGCGCAGGCTTGCTTCCGGGCAGGCCACTCGGGTCCAGTTGATCGCAAAGGGAAGCCTTTTCCTGGGCCGGATGTCTCAGCTTTCGGACGGAATGTCCATAATCCTGGAGCCTCAAAAAGGGTAAGGATCACTCCGGACCGAGAAAATGCTTGAGCAGAAGACGGAACCCGGGTGGCCAAAAGGCCGACGGGAAGCGCAGATAGCAAAAAGGAGGTGATCTATTTGAGCATGCTGGACGGAAAGAGAGTCATCGTTCTGGGCGAACGTGACGGGGTGGCCGGCGGGGCGATTGCCGCCTGCGCCGAGGCTGCCGGAGCCAAGGTGGTATTCAACGCCACCGAGTGCTTCGTCTGAACGTCCTCCGGTGCAATGGATCTGCATCACCAGGCTGAGGTAAAGAAGGTCGCCGAAGAAAAGGGCACCGACGACCTAGTGGTGATTCTCGGATCCCCCGACCCCGACAGCGCCAAGCTTTACGGCGAGACGGTGGTCAGCGGCGACCCGACATATGCAGGTCCGTTGGCTGAGGTCCAGTTGGGCCTTGACGTGTACCACGTGCTGGAGGAGGAGTTTCGCTCGGCGGTGCCCGACGACGTCTATGACGATCAGATAGGCATCATGGCCGATGTCCTCGACGGCGATGCAATCGCCTCGACGATGAAGGAAATAAGGGGCTCTGTGAGTAAATAATCGAGGAAAAGAGCGGGCAATACCGGGAGAAAGTGCGAGCCCGCCGGCTCGGCGCGGCGATTTTCTGTGCCGTTTTCCTTATCGCGGGGGTCCCGGCGGCTCTGGCCCAGTCTCCCGAGACTCCCAGCCGGGTAAGGGTCTCCTTGAACGGCTACGAAAACAACCTGACGCCGTTCACTTTGACGTTTTCATCGTTTCCCAACGCCAACGACCTTCTACACCTGATATACGACAGCCTTTTCTGGTCACAGGCAGATGAAAATCCCGAACCGTGGCTGGCAAAAAAGGCGGAGCCGTCGGCGGACCGTACCAACTGGACGGTGACCCTGCGGAAGGGAGTGAAGTGGCAGGACGGCAGGCCCTTCACCGCGGAAGACGTGAAGTTCACATTTGAGTATTTCGTGCGCTTCGCCGACCTGACCGGAAGATACGGGCACCACGTCATCGATTTCCCGCCCTTCGACCGGGCGCAGGTTCTGAACGACAACCGGGTCCGCCTTTATTTCAAGCGTCCCGCGCCGGAGTTCAAGATCATGCCGGGAGCCGACCTTCCCATGCTTCCCAAGCACATCTGGGAACGGATCACATCACCCGCCAGCGCGGTGGAGAACTCTCCGATCGGAACGGGCCCTTACAAGCTCGCCCAGCTCACCGCGGATCAGCGCTACAGCTTTGTTGCCAACAAGGATTACTTCAAGGGAGAGCCGCTGGTCGACGAAATCGAGATCCTGGTGCATCCCGACGCAACCCAGGCTTTCGAAGCGCTTTCCAAGAACCAGGTCGATCTAGTCGCCCGGAATGCACCTCCCGAGGTGGTCGATTCTCTTAGCTCCGAAGAGATCAAGGTAATCCGGGCCTCCAAGCTCGAGTCCGTTCAGATGAACTTCAACACCCGCAAAGCTCCGTTCTCGGATGCGCGGGTTCGAAAGGCGATCAGTCTGGCCATAGATACCCGGACGATCGTGCAGCAGGTACTCGACGGGCGTGGAAAGCCGGGGGTGGACACCTTCTTGCACCCTTCGTCGGCATGGGCGTCCAAGGGCGGCAAGCACGAGTTCGACGTGGGCCGCGCTAACGCGCTGCTGGACGAGGCCGGGTTCGCCAAGAAGGACCCCGACGGGGTTCGGAAGGGCCCCGACGGCAAGCGTATGGATTTCAAAGCCCTCTTCTCCAGCTTCGAGATCCAGCATCTCAGGGCGCTGGAGCTTATCTCGCAGATGCAGACTGCGATCGGTGTGAAAATGACCGCTACTGCAACCGATCCGGTGGAGCTGCGCGAGATTCGCCGGGCCCCCGAAGGGGGTGCGGCCGCCTACGACGTCTATCTGTCGAGCCTGGACCTTCACATCCATACCGATCCCGACGGGCTCCTTTACTTTTTTCACAGCAGCAAGGGGATTGGGCCGAACATAACCGGGTACTCCAGCCAGAGGTTCGATGAGCTGGCCGAGCAGGCATCGGTAACGGTGCCGGTGAGGGGCCGCAGGAACATTCTTGAGGAGATGCAGAAGATCTTTGCGGCGGACCTACCGTCGCTGGCCCTTTACTACCCCGATGAGATCGTCGCTTACCGGCCCGGCGCCTACGACCGGTGGACACCGGACCCGGGCCACGGGGTCCTCAATAAGCGCTCTTTCATCAAGGACTACGCGCGCCAGCCCGGAGAGATCCCGGGGCAGGAGCAGGGGTCGGAGAATAACATCGCCTGGATTTTCCTCGCCGTCGTGGCCGGCCTAGTGGTCCTGGGCTCCGCTCTGGCCTTTATTCGAAGGCGTCCCGAGGCCGAACCTGAGGACGAGCTTGCAGCGGCGGCTCTGGAGGAGTCGCCGAAAATGCTCCCCGAGGAATCCCCAGCCCCTGGATCGCAGCAGGAACCGGCCGCACAAGAAGAGCAGGCGCCTGCCGTGCCCGAGGAGCCTCCCCCGCCCGAACCACCCGATGAGCCTGCCAGGCCCGAACCACCTGGGGAGCCTGCCGACGCTGCGGAGCCGGGCGTATCCGAAGCGCCAGAAGCCCCCGAGGAGCCGATCGAGCCTGTCGCGCCCGGCGCCTCAGAGCCCGAGCAGACCGCGCAGCAGGATCAACCTTCCAGCCAGCAGCTTCCTGAAACCCGGCCGCCGGGGGATGGAACCGCCGGAGGTTAACCGGACAGTCGCCCGATAACCTCCGCCCGGTTGACGATTGAGCGGGCGTCCGCCAGAAGACTGCCCAGCTGTTCGGCTTTGAGTCCAAATACGCCGTCGGGAAATATCACCTTGGCGTTTTGAGATTCCACAATCACTGAGTCTTCGACTTTGAGGTCGGTGATCCACTCCCAGCGTATGAGCGTCCGCTCGTCGCCCGGCCCGAAAACCGAAACCCCGTGAAGGTCGACCCTGTACTTCGTGCGGGGCCCGAAGAGCCGGGAACGAACGGTATGTTCGGCGACTCTGGATTGCATGGATGCTAAGTAGTCGGAAGGATTTGGGGGAATAGCATGGCCCCCAGCCCCAGGCCTATCAACGCGACTGCAACCAACCTGCTGAACCGCGGGCCGGGAAGAAGTTTTTCGAGAAAGATGATGGCGGCCACGGCCGCCATCCATCCAAGATTCATCATCCCCAGCAGCGCCAGAACCGCCATGAGGCCCCAGCAGCAGCCCAGGCAAAATGTCCCGTTGACGGCTCCGACCCCGGTCGCCGCCAGACCGCCCCTGCGGAGCCTGTCTGCGTGCTGGGCGACAAAGGCTAGGGGAGACTTGCACTGTTTCAGGC
>JBOGWH010000309.1:0-1574 GCA_050692975.1 Actinomycetota bacterium
GTCAGCGGCTGAGCGCCGGGCTTGAGGAAGGTGCCCGCCTGGTTGGCCACCGCAGCCATCGGCAGCCCGTAGAACGCACCCAGGCTGGTGTCGACCCAGCCGATCGTGCCGGCGGACACGTCGGCACGAGGCCCGACCTCCTGGGCCACCTTCTCACCGCCGGTGACGAGCCTGATGTCGCCTGTGGAAGGGTAGATTTTGGTCGGCCCCCGGTACGATTCGCCCCCCGCCTCGTAGTGGGCCTTGGCCACCGCTTCGAACCAGGAGGTCAGGTACCAGGTGGACGCCGACTTGTCCCCACTGCCGACCGCCAGCACACGCGGGGGGAAGTTGATCCCCGGGTTCAACTCCTTGATATCGGCCGGATCGTTAGGGTCGTCCTCGTTCCAGTTGAGGGTCTGCCCGGTAAAGATCCTCGCGAGATGCTTGGGAGTAAGTTTGAGGTTGGTCACCTGCTCGCCGGTGATCTGGTCGTAAATCGTGTAGGCAAAGCCGACGCCCGAAAGACTCGCCGCGACGTACGTGAACGGCCGCGAGTCCGGCGGAACCTCGGAGTGCTCGGAGGTCAGCGGCAGCGCGGTGGCGCCAAAGTCCGTGAGCCCCCCGGCGAAATCCTCCAGACCGTCGACTGAGTTCTTAACCACGTACCGGACGTCGAGAGAATGCGGAGGCCTGCATGTCTCTGCTTCCCACTTCAAGATGGCGCCGTTGGCGGAAGACGAGCCCGAACCCTCCACCTTGGTCCCCTGCAGCGCCGGGCAGGAAGAAAGCGGAAAGCCGAACTCGATCTTGGTAAAGGCCCCTTTGGAAAGATCGGCGGCGGTCCCCGGATCGTTAAGGGGCCCCCAAAATACCCCGATGGAGCACGCAGTTGTTTCGTTGCAGACGAAGCGGCAGGCGGTGCCCTGGGCGGAGCAGCCGGGGGGGAAACTGCCGGTTTCTACTTTGAAAATTGCTTCGCCCTTGCCGTTGCTGCGGGTTTTGGAGACCCTGGTCACGCTCGAGCAGTCCTGCGCCGCCGACGGGGTTTCGTTGCACTGGCGCAGGGAGATGTTGCTGCCGCCCGGGTAGTTTTCCCAATTGACCGTCACGTACTGGCCGTCGGACAGCTCCGTTGAAGGACTGGCCGAGGCGGTGAGGGCGGCGCCGTGAGCAGGACCTGTTGGATGCGATGCAACAAGCGCCGCCAGGCAGGCGGCGGCAACGGCGATCCGGGTGCGGTGTGCCCGCCCGGCGAACTTACCCGGTTTGGTCATGCCGGCGCGGGCGCCCGGAACGGTTGCGTGACTTTTGACAAAAGACCTCCCCTTTTCCTGATGTTCACAAGATTTGATCGAATAACGCCGTCCGGTCAAGGCAGATTCGGCGAGTTATGCAATGTTCATATAATCGGCAGGACCCGTTCAGATTCCCCGGCCGTCTGGCGAGATCCTGCGATTTGAAGAGCCCGCAGGCGGCCGTTGAACCGCCTGCGGGCCGGGTTGCAAAACGTGCTTGTCAGGTCGCGAAGCTCGCCGGTTCAGTCCGCGAACATCGCCTCGAAATCGGAGGCGTCCGTCGAGACATAAAACTCG
>JBOGWH010000310.1:0-4562 GCA_050692975.1 Actinomycetota bacterium
CCCCCAGGATCGACGGAGTCTTGATCGGGTCGGGGAAATGGAACTCCCCCAGCGGCAGTTCGTAGCGGCACTGTTTCGCCACCCAGGCCGCTGCATCGATGGATTCCCCGTCGTGAAGGCGAGCCATCTCTTCCGGCGGCTTCAACCAGTACTCATGGTTTTTGCGGGGAGCGGTGACGGCAGAGAGCGGAACTATCCGGCGGATGCAGTCCAGGATGTCGTGAAGAGCGCCGTCTTTTTGGGTCGTGTAATGGACGTTGTTGGTCGCCGCCGTTCGGACCCCCAGAGCTTTTGCGATTTCGTTCAGGCGGCCGGTCCTCAGCGCATCGCCCTCCTCCAGGTGATTGGTGACCTCAATTGCGAACCGGTCGGCGCCGAAGACCTCCAGCCACCGGCGGGCGGCCTGCTGCGCCTCATCGGTGCGCCCGGCGGCTGCCAGGGAGGCTATCTCGCCCCGGTTGCACCCACTGAGGGCAAAGACGCCTTCGGAGAAGTGCGCGATCCTCTCGAAGGAAGTGCGGGGCCGCTTTCCCGGAGCCAGCCGGGCGGTGCCGTAGGAAAGATGCATCTCGGTGACCAGACGGCACAGGTTCGCCCATCCCCTGGCGTCGGCGGCCAGCAGGGTGGCATGGTAGCCGGGGCCCCACTCAAGCTCGGTGCCGAGTATCGGGCGGATGCCGGCGCCCCGGCAGGCAAGGGTGAAGCGCACGGCGCCGTACATGCCGTCGTGGTCGGTCAGCGCCAGCGCCTCGCAGCCCATCTCCGCCGCAGCGGCGGCCAGATCGCAAACGTAGGCCGCCCCCTCGCGCAGCGAATAGTTGGAGTGGGTGTGAAGGTGGACGAAGCTGCTCATCGAAATTGCCGAGGGGGGCCGGGCCGGAGGAGCACACGGAGAGAACCGGCCGCACGGCCCCCATCAACATCCTTAGGGCATCACTAATCCCACACCCTGAACAGCTTCCATTTGCTTTTTTCTTGCGGCAGGCGCTCGCGGGCTAACTCAAAGGTGCCCCCTTCTGCTTCTACGCAGAAATACTCGAGGTCCTTCATGTTTTGCCGGTCCCAGCCCTTCGTCACCTCGAGGTGGCGATTCAGCAAGCGGTCGACGGCGTAGCGGCGGCCCCTCCAGCGAAATGCCGCCGGCTCACCGGGAGGAGTCTGTTTTACTTCAACTTCGATCGGATGGTTGTAACGTTTTGACATCGGTCGGCTCCGTCTTCGCTATTAAGATTCACCCGGGAGCCCGAACTAATGTTCGGGAACAGTACCGTACACATGTTCGACCAGCTTGTCAAGAGGCGGCGAAGGGTCCGGAAAGTAATGGGCTCTCGAGGCTGCCGCGCTAGGGCCTTACCGAAACCCCCCGCTGCCGAGCCGCTTTGCGAAGACGGTTATCGAAGGCGCCCACCGAACTTGGCGGAGCGGGCGAACTGGTCTAGAAGAAACCCAGGGCGGAGCGGGCGAACTCGCTCATCTTGTCGGGCCCCCACGGAGGGGTCATGGTGACCTCGGTCTCGACCTCCGAGACGCCCTCCATACCGGTAATTGCGTTTTTGATGTCGGAGTCGATCTGGGCCCCCGCAGGGCACCCAACCGAGGTCAGCGTGTAGAGGACCTTGGCCTTGCCGGCATCGTCGACATTGACTTCGTAGACCAACCCGAGGTCGACGATATTGATCCCGATCTCGGGGTCGTGGACGACTTTGAGGGCCTCGAGCATCTGATCGCTGGATAGCGCCATATCCCATTGTAGGCGGTTAACCCCCGGCGTTCTCAGGGCAGCGAAGCAAGCCGGTTTTTCAAGGCCCGGGCCGCCGCCGCCGGATCGTGCGCATCCGTCAGAGCGCGGACGACGGCGATCCGGGTGGCTCCCGCCTCCACTACTCCGCCGAGGTTGCCGAGGTTGATGCCCCCGACCGCGTAAAACGGCCGCGGGCAGTTCCGGGCGGCATATGAAACCAGAGAGGTTCCCACCGCCGGCCTGCCTGGCTTGGTAGGGGTCTCGAAAACCGGGCCCACGCCGATGTAGTCCACCGGCAACGATGCGGCCGCGTCGATCTCGGCGGGGGTATGGGTTGAAAGCCCGACCACCGCGTCTTCTCCCAGCAGCGACCGCGCCTCGGTGACCGGCATATCGTCTTGGCCCAGATGGACTCCGTCGGCCCCGCACTCTGCGGCAAGCGAAACGAAATCGTTGAGGATGAACCCTGCTCCGAAAGACGTTGTGATCCGCCGCACGGCCGAGCAATATCCGGCAAGCTCGGCGGCATCCATCCGTTTCTCACGAAGCTGTACGACGTCGACTCCCCCCTCGAGGACCCGGGGCAGGAAGCTCTCGAGGTCCCCCGCGGCGGGCCTTGCCGGAGTAACGAGGTAAAGCGACCCTTGGGCCAGGAACCCTATAGGTCTATCTCGAACCAGACCATCCAGCGCTTGCCCCGCTCTGTCCCCCAGCGGCTCGCCAGGCGGTCGACCAGATGCAGCCCCCAGCCGTAAGGCTGCCCGGCCGCAGGAAGGGTACCCGCCCACTCGAACCCGGGGCCCCCATCGGCCACCTCGACTCTCACCGCATCGTTTGCGATCGCGGCTCTCACATCAACGTGGCCGTCGGATGACTGGTGGGAATGGCGGACGCTGTTGGTGACCAGTTCGTTGGCGAGCAGCAGCACGTCGGCCATCACCCGGTCCCCCAGCGAAGCATGCAGGCCGGCGAGAGCAGCCCGGGCCTCCGCCGGCGCAATAAGCTCGTTGGGCAAATCAATGTCGACCTGCAAAACAAACCTTTCTTCCAAGAAGGTCACCTGGTTTGCCGGGGATCCAGTAGAAGAGCCCGGGATGCCCGGGAAATGTTATGGAATACCTTTCCGCGCAATTAATCTCAAAACCTCCGGGCCGGAGAATAACCGCAAGATTGCCCAGTTGCTTGAATTGCTTTCTATTGAGGATAGGGCCCACCCGTTACTCTAGGTAGGCGATGCAAGAAAAATATGATGTCGTCGTCGCCGGGGCCGGAGTCGTCGGACTGTCGATTGCCTGGCGGCTGGCCGGGCTTGGTCTGCAGACGGCCCTGGTTCACGATTCCACCGCCCGCACCCCGGCCTCCTGGGTCGCGGCCGGGATGCTCGCTCCGGTCACCGAGGCCGCCTACGGCGAAGACGAACTGCTGGCCGCGAACCTGCGCAGCCGGAGGGGCTTCGCGGGCTTCCTCTCCGCCCTGGCCGGGGCCTCCGGGCGGGAAATAGAAGCCTGGCCCGAGCACACAATCTTCGCGGCCGTAGATCGCGACCAGGCGGAAGCGCTGCGCCGTCTGTACGAATTCCAGCAGTCGCTCGGACTTCAGGTGAATTGGCTGGACCGGCGAGCCTGCCGGGCCCAGGAGCCTTCCCTTCATCCCTCCACCCTGGCCGGAATCCTTGCCTCCGGGGACACGGCCGTGGATTCAAGGCAGCTGCTGGACGCCCTTGCGGTGGCCGTCAAGCAAGCCGGAGCCGCGATCATCGAGGGCGCTCGCATTTCGGCCGTGGAGCCCGGGGACCCGGCGGCGCTGGTCTGCGAGGACGGACGCCGCTTCACGGCACGAAACGTCGTCATGGCCGCGGGATGCTGGACGGGTTCGGTCGCAGGGCTGCCCCCGTGGGTCGCCCGATGCCTGAGGCCGGTCAAGGGCCAGATCCTGCGGCTGACCCCGCGAGGAGGGCGGCCCTGCCCGATCGCCCACGTCATTCGCACCGAGGAGGTCTATCTCGTGCCCCGGCCTTCGGGAGAGGTCGTCGTCGGCGCGACCGTCGAGGAGCAGGGCTTCGACACGGCAGTCACCGCGGATGCTGTCTTCGAACTTCTTCGCGCCGCGCAGGAAGCGGTACCGGAAACAAGAGAGATGGTGGTGTCGGAGCTGTCGGCGGGACTGCGCCCCGGGACCCCCGACAACGCCCCTCTGATCGGCCCGACCGGGCTGGAGGGCATTTCGCTGGCCACCGGCCACTACCGCAACGGAATCCTGCTGGCCCCGGCGACCGCCGATGCAATTGCCGAAGCGGTCACCGCAGGCAGCGCCCCGGATTGGGCGTTGCCTTTTTCGCCTCTGAGGTTTGCCACCTGATGCTCCGGAGACCGATGCGGTGAATATCCTGGTCAACGGCGAACCTCGCGAAATACCCGACGGCGTGACGGTGGCCGCCGCCCTGAACGCGATCGGAGTGCAGGAAGCCCGCGGCGTCGCCGTTGCCGTCGATGCACAAGTGGTTCCGAGAGGCCGCTGGGAGGAGCAGGTTCTTTCGGACGGCCAGCGCATGGAGGTCCTGAGGGCGGTTCAGGGTGGCTGAGCCCCGGCCGCCTCGCCGCGAAAAGCTGCAGATCGCCGACCGCGTCTTTCAGTCGCGCCTGATCTTCGGCACCGGGGGCTTTACCAGCCTCGACACCATGCACGCGGCCCTCAAGGAAAGCTGCGCCCAACTGGCGACGGTGGCGATGCGCAGGATCGATGCGAAAGCGGGCGGCTCGATCCTGGAGGTCATCAGGTCGGCGGGCTGCGATGTGCTGCCCAACACCGCCGGGTGCTACAC
>JBOGWH010000311.1:0-2003 GCA_050692975.1 Actinomycetota bacterium
GCGAGATGGTAATACCCGTGTGGGCGATGGCGGCGCTGCCTCTGTCGGCCTTGACGAGCGCGGCCGTGCCGCAGGCCGGGAGATTTCTTTGGGCCCCCGCGCTCGCCGCCGGCATGGCGGCGGCGGCATGGCGTGCGGGCGCCTCTCGACCGGCCCAGGGGCCCGTGGTGGGACCGGCCGGGGCGGCGGTGCTGGCCGCATCCGCACTGTCCGCGCCCGGTTTAATGCCCTGGTTTGCCTACGGCGCAGGCGTGTCCGGTCTCGTCGTGGCGTCGGCGACCCGAGCCGGCGGGGAGCAAACCGGGACCAAATTCATCTTCGGAAAGGCGCGGGCCCCGGTGGTGTGGGCGGGGCTGGTTGTGACGGCCGCGGCGTGGGCAATGTCGGTGATCATGGCCGCCTCGGGCGTCCGGGCCGGGTTTTTGTACTAGATGGCCGGCGCCCCCATCGTGCCATCGCCCCGGCGCGGAGATAACATCTGTGGGACTTCCCCGCCGGACGAAAAAGCAGCTTTGTAGTGGCCAAGAGGACTCGGCGGCCCACGCCCGTTCAGCGGGTGGGCCGGTTCATACGACGAAAATGGTGGCTGCTTGCCGCGGGTTCAATCTCGCTCGGATTCGTCCTGGTGGCCGCCAGCCTTCTGGGTAACGTCCCGCTTCCCGAGGCTGCGCCGGGAGCGCAGTCTTCCAAGATCCTGGCGGCCGACGGGCAGGTCATCGCCACCTTGCACGGGGAAGAAAACCGCAGCATCGTGAACCTGGCCGACGTGTCCAAAAACCTCCAGGAGGCGGTCATCGCGGCCGAGGACCGCCACTTCTACCAGCACCCGGGCATCAGCCTGAGGGGCATCGTCCGGGCGGCCTTTACCAATGTGCGGGAAAGGGGGGTCCGCCAGGGAGGCTCGACGATCACACAGCAATACGTGCGCAATGCCTTTGTCAGCGTGGGCAAGGAGAGGACCATTTTCCGGAAGCTGAAGGAGGCCACCCTGGCGGTCAAGTTCGAGCGCAAGTACTCGAAGCCCAAGATCCTCGAGTTCTATCTGAATACGGTCTATTTTGGCCGCGGGGCCTACGGGGCCGAGGCTGCCGCACGCTCCTATTTCAAAAAGCCCGCTTCGGAGTTGAGCATCGGGGAAGCGGCCTACCTGGCCGGGGTCATCAGGGCGCCGGAGCGCTACCAGATCGACCGGGCAAAGCAGTCCGCGGTCCGCATTCGCAACGAGGTGATCGGCGAGATGCAGGCGGCGGGCTTCGTCACGGCCGCTGAGGCCGCAGCCGCGAGAAGCGAGGACCTGAGCGGCGCCTTCAAGCCCGGCGTCAGCATTGAGATCGACTCTCCCCGTGCCGGCTATTTCGTCGAGTACGTTCGCCGGTTGCTGACCAGCCAATTCAACCTGACCGACGCCGAGATCTTGGCCGGGGGCCTTTCCATCCAGACCACGCTGGACCTTCGCATGCAGGATGCGGCCGAGGCGGCCGTGTCCTCGACCCTGAACCTTCCCAACGACCCCGAGGCCGCCCTGGTGGCGATGGACACCCAGGGCCACGTGCGTGCGATGGTGGGAGGCCGCAACGTCACCGACGTGAAGCGCGCGAGGGGGTGCAACTGGGCCGCCAACGTCACGGAGCGGGAATGCGCTGGACGCCACGCCGGCTCGGCCCTGAAACCGATAGCGCTGGCGAGCCTGGTCGATGAAGGAGTCTCGGTCCAATCGTCGTTTCCGGGGCCCTCCAAGATCGTCATCGGTTCCGGCCGCTGCCGCAACAAGGACGGCACACCCTGGGAGGTCTCCAATTTCGAAAACGCCGGCTACGGCGTGATGGATGTGGTCACGGCCACGACCAAGTCGGTCAACACCATCTATGCGCAGATCATGGACAAGGTGGTTTCGCCGGCCAAATTCATGGCCACCGCCGACAAGATCGGCATCAAGATCCCACGGACCGATGCCGGCTGCGCGCTGACGCTGGGCACGACCGACGTTACTCCGCTGGAGCTTG
>JBOGWH010000312.1:0-7106 GCA_050692975.1 Actinomycetota bacterium
GAACGGCAGGCGGGTGTGGGGGCAAAGACCAGGTCGGCCGGGCGGAAAGCTGCCAACCGGATAGAGTTCCTGCCATGGAAATCACAGTTCACGGAAAGCACAGTGCCGTCCCGGAGTCTCTCAAGCAGTTCGCTGCGGAAAAGGCCGGGCACCTGGAAAAATACCTTTCGACAATCACCTCGGTAGACGTCCAGCTCTACGAGGACGGCAAGCCCCACAAAACCACCGGCACCCACGTGGCCAACCTCACGGTCACGACCCCCGGGCCGGTATTCCGTTCGAAAGTCACCTCGGTGGATCCAAAGGCGGGCCTCGACGACGCCATCGAGCGGATCGAGCGCCAGATCAAAGAGTTCAAGCGCAAGCGGTCCGGCAAGCCGGCTCACGCCAAACCCAAGGCGCCGCTCATTCCTGCTCCGGAGAGTTCCGAGGAAGAGGCGGGCTAACTCTCCTCTGCAGCTGAGGACCCCGGCACGACCCCATAGAAGCCCCAGGGCCTATGGCATCATGGGACGGTGAGCGTTTTTGACAAAGTGTTGCGGGCGGGAGAAGGCCGCAAATTCAAGAAGCTGGTCGAGGAAGCTCGCCGGGTTAACGATTTTGAGCCCGAGATCGAGGACCTCACCGACGATGAGCTGAGGGGCAAGACCGCCGAGTTCAAGAAGCGGCTGGACAACGAAGAGCCCCTGGACTCGCTGCTTCCCGAGGCCTTCGCTTGCGTTCGCGAGGCGGCGCGAAGGACCATCGGGCAGAGGCACTTCGACGTGCAGGTCATCGGGGCAACCGCCCTTCATCGCGGCGCCATCGCAGAGATGAAGACCGGCGAGGGAAAGACCCTCTCGTCCACCATGCCGATCTATCTCAATTCGCTGATGGGCAAGGGCGTGCACGTAGTCACCGCCAACCCGTACCTGGCCAAACGGGACGCCGAGTGGATGGGACAGATCTACCACTTTCTCGACCTGTCGGTGGGACTGGTCCAGCCCCAGCAATTCATCACCGACAAGCAGATCGCCTACCAGGCGGACATCACTTACGGAACCAGCAACGAGCTCGGCTTCGACTATCTCCGTGACAACCTGGCCTTGCAGCTGGATCACACCGTCCAGCGGGGCCACTGGTTCTGCATTGTCGACGAGGTCGACTCGATCCTGATCGACGAAGCCAGGACTCCCCTGATCATTTCCGGAGCCGCCGATGAATCGGCGAAGTGGTATCGCACTTTCTCGAGGCTGGTCAACAAGCTGCACCGCGATGAGCATTACGAGGTCGACGAGGCCAAGCGCACCGTCGCGATCAATGAGGAAGGAGTGGCCAGGGCCGAGGACCTGCTCGGCATCGACAACCTATACGACCAGGTGCAGAACCATCTCGTTCACTATCTCGACTCGGCCCTGCGCGCCAAGGAGCTCTACAAGCGCGACCGCGATTACATCGTCCGGGATCGGGAAGTGCTGATAGTCGATCCGTTTACCGGCCGAACTTTGGCCGGTAGGAGATGGTCCGACGGCCTTCACCAGTCGGTGGAAGCCAAGGAAGGCGTTCCCATCCAGCAGGAAAACGTCACCGAGGCCACGATCACCATCCAGAAGTACTTCCAGCTTTACGAGAAGCTTTCCGGAATGACCGGGACCGCCAAGACTCAGGCGGCCGAGTTCGCCAACGTCTACAAGCTCGACGTCTTCGAGATTCCTCCCAACCGGGACATGATCAGAATTGATGAGGCCGACGTCATCTACAAGACGGAAGAGGCCAAGTGGAAGGCGGTCACCGAAGACCTGGTCGAGCGCAATGCTGAAGGCCAGCCGTGCCTCGTCGGCACGGTGGATATCGCGAAATCCGAGAAGCTCTCGGGCTATCTCAGCCGCAGGGGGGTCCCGCATGAGGTCCTGAACGCCAAGAACCACGAAAAGGAGGCGTACATAGTCGCCCAGGCCGGCCGGGTGGGCTCGGTGGTCGTAGCCACCAACATGGCGGGACGCGGCGTCGACATCCTGCTCGGCGGGAATGCGGAGTACCTGGCGCGACAGGAAATGGCCGCCCGCGGCTGGGACAACGACGCCTATCTGCTCCAGGCGATGTCGCAGGAGGATGCCGCCGGCTACGAGGCCGAGTACGGGCCGATCTTCGAGCAGAAGAGAGAGCAGTGCGCCCAGGAGCACGAAACGGTAAAGGACCTGGGCGGCCTGTACGTCCTGGGCACGGAGCGCCACGAGTCGCGGCGGATCGACAATCAGCTCCGCGGCCGCAGCGGCCGCCAGGGCGATCCCGGCGAGAGCCGCTTCTACCTTTCGCTCGAAGACGACCTCATGCGCTTTTTCGCAACCGGGATGATCAACAGCGTGATGGAGCGGCTGAAGATCCCCGACGACATCCCGATTGAGGCAAAGCTGGTGAGCAAAGCCATCGAGAGGGCCCAGTCCCAGGTTGAGTCGCAGAACTTCGAAATCCGAAAGAACCTGCTCAAGTACGACGAGGTCTTGTCCAAGCAGCGCGAAGAGGTCTATCGGGCCCGCCGCAGGCTGCTGGAGGGCGAGGACCTCTCCGAAAAAGCAATCGAGATGCTGACCGACGTGGTCGAAGCCACTCTGTCGACGTTTATCAACCCGGAAGTGCATCCGGAAGAGTGGGATTGGGAGGGACTGGAGGCCGCAGTCCCGCAGCTGTTTCCCACGAAGCTGACCGGCACCTTCGACCGGGAGACCGCCGAGTATCCCGAGGTCCTCGACGTCTACCTGCAGGAGTCCATCGGCTTCTACGAGGCCAGGGAGAAGGAGATTGGTACCGAGCGCTTCCGAGAGCTCGAAAGGATAGTTCTGCTTTCGATTCTCAACTCCAAGTGGAAAGAGCATCTCTACGAGATGGATCACCTGCGGGAGGGAATCGGGCTGCGCGCCTACGGCCAGCGCGATCCGCTGATCGAGTACCAGCGGGAAGCTTTCGACATGTTCGCCGCGATGATGGCCGGAATGAAGGAGGACTTCGTCCGCTACATGTTCCATGCCAAGGTGGTCGACGAGCAGGCTCCCCAGCAGGCCCGCGAGCCGCAGATGCACGAGGTGCGGGGTGACTCCGCCGGGGCCCTCGAAGCGGCCAAGCAGGCCGCCGGCGAGGAAGTTGCGGTTGCCGGCGGCGGGGGAACTCAGGCAAGGTCCGACAAGGTTCCTCGCAACGCGCCGTGTCCCTGCGGTTCTGGCCGTAAGTACAAGAAGTGCCACGGGGCAGATCAGTAGTGTTCGAGGACCTTTCAGCCCGCATCGCCGAGGCGGCCTCGAAGCTCAGCGACGCGAAGGAGTTTCTTTGACTTGAGCAGTAAGGCGGCGCGGGCCGCCGAACTGCATGAGCTGATCTCGCAGCCGGGGTTCTGGGACGACCAGCAGAAGGCGGCCCGAATCATGGGCGAGCTTTCCCGGCTGGAGGACGACATCAAAACACACGAGAGGCTGGCCGAGCGCCTCGAGGAAGCCCGCGTTTATCAGACGCTCGGAGTCGAAGAGTCGGATCGCGGATCCCTCGCCGATGCGCTCAAGGCGATCGAGGAAGTCGCACGCGACATGGCGGACCTGGAGGTCCGCACGCTTCTCTCAGGCGAGCACGATGAAGCGGACGCCATCGCCAGCCTGAACGCAGGCGAAGGGGGAACCGAGTCTTGCGACTGGGCCTCGATGCTGCTGCGGATGTATCTGCGCTGGGCCGAGCGGAAGGGATTTGAGGCTGAGGTGGTGGACCTTCAGCCCGGGGACGAGGCGGGGGTGAAGCAGGCTACCTTCACGATCAAAGGCCGCTTTGCCTACGGGCTGCTCTCGACTGAAAAGGGAGTCCATCGCCTGGTCAGGATCTCGCCGTTCGACGCTTCGAAGCGGCGGCATACTTCGTTCGCGAGCCTGGATGTGGTCCCGGCGATTGAGCAGGACACCGATGTCCAGATCGACACTTCCGAACTGAGGATCGACGTTTTCAGGTCCGGCGGCCCGGGCGGGCAGTCCGTCAATACAACCGACTCGGCGATTCGCCTGACCCACCTGCCAACCGGGATAGTGGTCTCGGTTCAAAACGAGCGGTCGCAGTTGCAGAACAAGGCGGTCGCCATGCAGATCCTGGCGTCGCGGCTGGCGGACCTTGCCCGCCGGGAGCGGGAGAAGGAGCTCGAGGAGCTCAGAGGCGAGCAGTTGGAGATCGGGTTCGGCTCCCAGATTCGCTCTTATGTTCTGCATCCATATCAGATGGTCAAGGACCGGCGCACGGAGCTGGAGGTGGGCAATCCCACCGCGGTGCTGGACGGTGATATCGACGCGTTCATCAACGCCGAACTATCCCGCAGGCGGCGAAAAGGTCAGGGGGATCAATGAGCTAAGGTCCCCCGATCGGGGGGAAAGCGACAACCAGCCGGTCTCTTGAGGTAACATCGAGACCGAAATAGCCGCTGGGGGCTCCATCTAAATAGGCGTCAAACACGCCTGATTCCCCCCGAAAAGAGTTTAAATAGCGACATGATCCGCCTCGATAACGTCAGCAAGATATACAAAGACTCCGTCGTGGCCCTTCGGGACATCTCGACCAATATTCAGAAAGAGGAGTTCGTCTTCCTGGTGGGGCCGTCCGGTTCGGGCAAATCCACTTTCATCCGCCTGTTGATCAAGGAGGAGGAGCCGAGCGAAGGCCTCATCTACGTGGCCGGAAAGAACATCGGCCAGCTTCCCAGATGGCGGGTTCCCTACCTGCGCCGCAACATCGGGTGCGTGTTCCAGGACTTCAAGCTTCTGGCCACCAAGACGGTCCGGGAAAACGTCGCCTTTGCTCTGGAAGTGATCGGCCGGCCCCGGCATGTGGTCAACCAGCGTGTGCCGGAGATCGTCGATCTCGTCGGCCTTTCGGACAAGCTTAAGAATTACCCCCACGAGCTTTCCGGCGGTGAGCAGCAGCGGGTCTGCATCGCCCGCGCAATGGTCAACCGGCCCCCGATCCTGCTGGCGGACGAGCCCACGGGAAACCTCGATCCGGCCACCTCGGCGGAGATCATGAAACTTCTCGACCGCCTTAACGAGGCCGGCACCACCATCGTGATGGCCACTCACGATCATGCGATCGTCGATCAGTCGCGCAAGAGGGTAATCGAGCTGGACAGCGGCAAGATCGTCAGGGACCAGTTCCGGGGCGTCTACGGGATGGCCACGTCTTAAGTGGGCCACAACGCGGGAGTGATTGGCTGATGGCTTTGCGGCTCGGTTACTTCATGTCGGAGGCGGTCAGCAACATCCGCCGCAATGTTCTTCTTACCCTCGCAGCCATCTCCACCGTGGCCATCAGCCTGCTGCTGCTCGGAGTCGTCATGGTGGGCGGGGACGTGCTGGAGCGCATGCTTCAGTCCTGGGAAAATAAGGTCGAGGTAAACGTCTTTCTGCGCGACGAGATCACTCCGGAGCAGACCAAGGGCCTGGGGGCGGAGATATCGGGCATGCCCGAGGTTCAGGATGTCTATTTCGAATCCAAAGACGCGGCTTTCAAGGAGTACAAGAGGATGTTCAAGGAAAGTCCGGCCATTCTGGAAAACGTCGGCCCGGAGGCCCTTCCCGCCTCGTACCGGATCAAGCTGAAGGACCCCAAGACCGCTGAAGCGGTGGCCGCTCGCCTCTCCGGACAGCCGGGAGTTGATCCTCCGGTGCAGTTCGGGGGCCAGACGGTCAAGCGGCTGTTGAACTTCATCACCGTGGTGCGAACGATCCTGGTAATCGGAATTGCGCTGACGCTGGGCGCAGCGGTTCTGCTCATTGCCAACACGATCCGTCTGGCCATTTATGCCCGCCGCAAGGAGATCGGCATCATGAAGCTTGTGGGGGCCACGAACTGGTTCATCAGGGTGCCGTTCATCTTCGAAGGAATGTCCCAGGCGGCTTTCGGGGCCGTTGCCGCCACCGGCCTGATCTATCTGGGCAAGATCCTGGGGCTGGACCGGCTGCAGGAAACCATTCCCTTCGTGCCCATGACCGTGGGAGCGGGCACCATTCTCCAGATCTTCTTCACGCTGCTTGTGGTGGGCGTGATTATTGGCGTTCTCGGGTCGTCGCTTGCCTTGCGCAGGTTCCTCGAGGTTTAGTCGGGCGGCCCGCTAAACCGCGAATCTCCTAACAACCGGCAGTACAATCGGGGGCCCTCTTGACTTTGTTGACTACCGTGACGATAGGCAGCCGATGAGACGTTTAAGTGTTCTGGCCATCTGTCTGGTTCTCGTAGCCACTCTGGCGCCGGCGGCGCCTGCGGCCGAGACGGACCGCCAGAAGCAAATCGCCGAAGAAAAGGCGGCCCTGGCCGAAAAGATCCGCTCGGCCGAGAGCCGGGCGAAGGCCTACCAGCAACAGATTGCTGCGGGGGACTCCCGGCGGGCATCGCTGGAGAAGGAGATCGGCTCTTTGAGCTCAAAGCTCGGCCAGGCCCAGGGCCGGCTTGCCGACGCCGAAGCGCGGCTGGGGATTGCAGAAAGCGATCTTCAGGGCCTCGAACAGGACATCACGATGCTTTCGGGCCGGCAGGAACAAATGAAGAAACGCCTCCAGGCCCGCACCAAATCCGCCTACAAAGAAGGGGGCCCGGCCAGGTACCTTGATTGGCTTCTCGGAGCTGAAAGCTTCGGGCAGTTTTTCACCAGGCTGCATCTGGTCGGGAAGGTGATCGACCAGGATCACAGCCGCCTTAATTCACTGGACCGGTTCAGCACGCGCCTGCGTGACGTGAAGGAAGAGGCCACCAAAAAACGCAACGAGATCATCGGTCAGAAGAGTGCGATCGAGAGCGAAAGGTCGGTGATTGCCGCCCTGCGGTCGGAGGTCAACGGTGACCGGCAGAAGATCGTCGCCGAGCTCGGAAAACGCCGTGAGCTTCTGAGCGACGTCAAAGAGGAAAGGGCCACCTACCTCAAGGAGATGGCCCGCCTGGAGGCCGAGTCCAGGCGGATAACCGCCCTTTTGAAGGCCCGGCAAAGGGGGCAGGTGTTCCAGGCGGGGGGGGCCAAGAAGCTGGCCTGGCCCACCACCGGCAGCGTGACATCCGCATACGGGGTCCGGACCCATCCCGTCTTCGGCGACAGCCGGATGCATACCGGGATCGACATC
>JBOGWH010000313.1:0-11921 GCA_050692975.1 Actinomycetota bacterium
GCGGCGCCCGTGCCAGAGGCATCCGGAGTAGATTCCGGAGGCGTTGAGGCAGTCTGGAACCTGCCGTCGATTCTGGTCCCGGGGCGGGTCTCCGCCCAGGCTCCCTGAGCGAACGTGGAAGCCCTGGCGCCGTTGTAGATCGTGCCGTCGGATCGAGAAAGGCCGGCCTCGGCCTGCAGGCCGACCGTGGCGCTCAGGGCGCTGGTGACGCGCAGTGCCGTTGCCTGGGCCTGCATGACCGCCGACGTGGGGTCGTTCAACCCGCCGGCGATCTGCGAATAAACCGAGAACTTGCGGGCGTTTGCTCCGGCGTTCCAGGAGGAAATTACCGTGACTCCAAGCAGCCTTGAAGGCGGCACGTCCACATCGGAATCCTGGGTGTTGTAGGTCGAAGGCGGCGTGACGACGGTCCTGTCGGCGGTCAGGAACTGGGTGGCTATCACCTGGGAATAGTTTCCGTCGGAGAAGTTCGGGATCGGGTTGAGGACCAGTCGATAGAACGGCGCCGTGACCCCAGCAGAGATCTCGTTGGCGCTGCGTGATGCATTGCTTGCGACGTACCCGCCGGCGACGGTGGAGGAAGCGGGGAAAGTGGAACGGTAGTAGGTGTCGAGAAGGTCCTTGTAGTCGCACTCGAGGACTCCGGCAGCGTTTCTGGGATCGATTCGCGACGGGTTGTTGTAACAGGAAGCCACCGGACTCGCGGTGAAAGAGCCCACGTAGAAAGGCAGGTTGCGCATCACCTCAAACCGCTCCTGGGTCAGGTTCTTGGCAGCCGTTTCGGTCTTGGAAACAAGCGTCGATTTGAGGCCGGCCAGGATCATCGGCACGATGCCAAGCGTGACCAGCGCAAACACGACCATTGCGACGATTACCTCGATAATGCCCATCCCGTCCTCGGCGGCTAGGCGGTTGAGCGGCGAGATCCTGTGCTTTCTCACGGTCGTCAGCACCCCCCCGTGACTTCGCAATAGGACACCCTGGCGGTCAGAGCTTCCACCTTCACGTCGTACTCCGTGGAGTTGTCGGCTCTGCGGATGCCGACGGTTCCCCCCGTGGCGGTGCCGCGCGGATAAAAGAAGCAATTCGTGTTTCCGGTAGTGGATGAGTGGGTGAATCCGTGCGCGGCGCCGTGCGTGGTCCCGGTGGCCACGAAGCTGAGGTTTGAGCGAAGCGTGTAGGTTTTTACGATCGATCCTCCGGGGTTCAGGATGTTCAGCTTGTCGACCGGTCCCCCGGCGGTGGACTGCACGAAGCTGCACTGGTAGGTGGCCGCTTCACTGACGGCTTTGACCTGGGCGTTGCGCAAAACCGCCACGGTTTCTCTCGCCGAGCCCCGGTGGCTGGCCGTCCGATCGTAGGAACGGTAGGACATCATGGCCATCGTGACCACGACGCCGAACACGGTCATAGCCGCCATCATCTCCACGAGGGTAAACCCCGACTCCTCGGCAGTGCGCCTGAACATAGATCTCTCCCGCATCTCAAGAGACTTATCGGTCCATCAGGGGCAATGGTTGAGCCCGCCGCAACTCCTAAAGGTCATTTTTTGGTCCGTCACTGCCCCAATTGGGGGGTCGCGAAGAAACCTTTAGGGGTCGCGAAGAAAACTTCTAATTTTCTATTGACGGCGCCGGAAACCGCCGGTAAATTGCGTTTCGTTCCGGATGATCACCGGCCTCAAGGAAACAACCGGCTTGCCGGGAAGGGACCTTCAGGCGGTGGACCGTTCGGGGCGCCAGGGCCCAAGTTGCTGGAGTCCTTCGCTGCCTGAGGTGTTCGGGGAAGTGCGTCTTGAGCAGTGGAGGAGGAAGGTACCTCGGGCCCTATCCTTTTGTCCCGAAAGATCTAGCGGTCGAGCTCTTGATACTGGCCGGGGATGATACTCAACGATCCCGCCGGGGGGTTGTCGAAGAAGCAGGGGCTCTTGAGGTAAATCTCGTTGTTTCCGGTGAGGAAAAGCTCCCGGGCGAAAATCGTCCCGAGAAGGCGCATCCCTCCCGTCATCGTCCCCGTCCCGTCTGGAACGAACACCGCTCCGACGATGTCCAGGTTCGAATTCATCGTGAGGTCACCACCCTCCACCACAAGCAGCAGTGAGCGCGAGCCGCAAAAAGACTCCTCGAATCCGGTGATGTTGGTGGGGCCGAGCGTCAGTTTTTTGCCCGGGGCCAGCTTGACGTAAAGGACGGCATTGGGCACCAGGCTTCCGTTCAGTTGAGTGATGGCGCTGAGCTCAGCGCCCGCATTGCAACCGGGAGAGGGAGGAGAAGCGGTGCAGTCGTAGAAGTTTCCCTGGTCTGCCGCCACCGCCCGCAGAAACCCGTACTGGTTCGCGGGGAGACCTCGAGGGTCGCCGTACCCGTAGCTGCGCAGAGCCGCCTCGTCGAAAAAGGACCCTGGAGGAGTGGGCAGCCCCCTGCTTCCGGGAAGCGCGCTGGGAGCGCATAGGGTGCCGGTCAGAGGCCCTCCCTGCAAATCCTGATCGTACGGAAAGGCCGGGTTGCACGGCCCCGCCCCTGCCGGGGGGCTGCGGTGAATATTCTTTATCTCGGTCGGGGCGCAATCGGGGTCGGCCAGCGAGGTCACGTTGCTCGTGGAGATCCACTTGGCGCTGTGGGCCCCGGGTACCAGCTCCGGGTGGGCGAGGTCGACTGATGAAGTGTCGAAGTTCAGCCTCTCCCGCTTTCCGATGCATCCCAGCGAGAAGAGGCTTTCCTTCCGGATGGTTGAATTGCCGGCATCCCTGACGTAGTCGCGGCCGAATATCCCCTGCGGGTAGGAGAAGGGCCGTGCCGTAACCTCGACCGAGATCACTCTACGCCCCCCCGCTGCGCCCCCGAAGCCTGAGGAAAATACGCGGTACTTTCCTTCGTTCGCCGATGCGGGAGGTGCAAACGGCTGGACTCGTTGAACCCATACCCGGTAACTGCGCCCGGCGGGAAGGGCCGTCGTCTGGCCTCCTGCTCCGGCGGAAGGATAGTTGTACCCCCACGGCTTGCCGCAGAGCAAAGAGCCGGTATTGGGCCCGTCGCAGGTCAGCTGCGACAGCCCGTAGGTGCGCATGTAGGCCAGAGCGTGGGCGACCCCGGCCTCGGCCGCCCCGAGCGCGCCTCCCCCAAGGCGGTCACGCCCCGAATTCGCGAGGTTCGCAGTCCCGACGTTGAAGATGACGGCGGCAAAGCCCGTCAGAACGGCCATTACCAGAAGCACGATCACCATGGCCGAACCGCGCTGTCTCATACGACCCGGTTCCTCAGATCGATCCTGCTGCGGTATCGCTGGGTCCTCGGAGGGGTGAGCACGCTCAGATCGACCACGATCTGGTCGATGAACGACAGCTCGGCATCGAGAGCGGAAATTCCCCCAAGCAGGTCCCCGGCCACCGCCGGGCACGGGCTGGACGCCGTCTCGATCTCCCGCCACGTCACCACGCCGTCGAGATTGGTGTCGCAGCGGTAGTCGCTGGAGCGATAGCTCAGCTTGAAACGGCTGACATTTGCCGAAAGGATCGGGTACTGCTGGGCCGACGGGCTCGGGCACGCCGGACTAAGGCCGGAGGTTGCTTGCAGGAGCAGGCGCTGGGCGGACCTTTCGTAGCAATAGGTGAGTTGCTCCGGGTCGCTTCCAGAAAATTGAATCACCCCGTCACTGTTGAAGTCCACCTGGAAAGTCACCGCCACATTTCCCTCCTGATTGAAGCAGGGCGAAGAGAATTCCGAGCAAAGCCGCTCGGTCCCATCGGGTGCATCGGCGTCCGGATTGACGACCGACAGGATCCTCGAAGCCTGGCGGAGCTCTCTCGAAAGCCGGTTCATCACCAGCCTGGATTCCTCATTGAGGTCGGTGGCCTGCCTGACGACTTTGGCGTTGTTGGCGGTGTTGAGAACAACGCCCAGCAGCAGAGTGGTCAAAATGCCGAAAATCCCCAGCATTACCAGCAGCTCGACGAGAGTGAATCCCATCTCCCTCCTTCTCATGCGGGACAAGATCGAGCCCATCAGCGCCGGTCCTCGGAGATGCAAGCCAAAACCCCGACCTCGATTCGTATCGCCGATGCCGGATCGCCGGCTCGTGTGTTGGCCGTTGTGATCTGAACAACCCCGGGAAGGCTGGCGCTCAATGCACTGGCCGGGACCAGGTTGAAGGTTGCCGCCGTCAGAGCCGTCCAGCTGCTGATGTAGGACCCCAGCGTGAGCGGGGGCGCCGTACGGACCACCAGAAGGTTGGGGTCCGGCAGCGGAAGCCCGCCGGGTCGCACCGCCGGAAGAGAGATGTACACGCCGTTGGAAAAGTACTTGATCCGAACGTCAAAATCGCCCGTTGTTCCGGTCGCAAGAGACCCGGTCGTCTTGCAGTTCAAGCTCGCGCTCACGAGCTGGACCTGCACAATCCCGTCGGGGGCAAACACCGTCGGAAGAATTCTGATCTCGCCGGTCCCCGCCCGGGCCCCGGACTCGGCGAAATGCGCGGTACCGGCCACCGCCCTGACGAAGGTGGAACCGGAAGCGAAATCCCCGGTGCCCGCGGCGCCTGAGAACAGCAGAGGCAGGGAGGGATGTTGCTCCACAACCCCAGTGTGAGTGCCCGCAGCGCCGTTGGTGAACTCAAAAACACCTGCCCCCCCTCCAGCCAGCCTGCCGGTAGAAAGGTTGGTGCCCGGCGCCGTCCGGGGCACCGCCGGCAGGCCGGTTTCAACGCCGGCGGTGACGCCGCTCACCGCGGTCTCACCGAACCTGACCGCCGTGAAGGACGCCGGGGAGGGACCGGGCAGCGAGAAGCCCGAAGTGCTCCCGGCGGCTTCCGGTGTGCTCTCGGGAGGAGTTGAGGCGGCCTGGAACCGGCCGTCGGCCCGCGTGCCCGGCGCCAGCTCGGCGAAAGCTCCCTGGGCAAATGCCGAGGCCCGGGCTGCGTTAAACAACGAGCCGTCGGATCGTGAGGTTCCGGCTTCGGCAGTCAGTCCGGCCGCCGGGACGACGGAACTCCTTACCCTCAAAGCTGTGGCCTGGGCCTGCACGGCAACGGTGGTGGGCTCGTTCAGTCCACCGCTTTCACGGATCTGGCCGTCGGCAATCTGGGAGAAAAGGGTGAATTTCCGGGTCGAGGTCCCGGCGCTCCATTTGGTTGTCACCGTGACTCCAAGCAGCCGGGACGGGGGCAGGTCGGTATCGGAATCCTGCGAGTTGTAGCTCGCAGGGGGAGTGACTACGAGCCGGTCGGCGTTGAGAAACTGAGTCGCGATGGACTGCGTGAACCTTCCCTCCGGAAAGTCGGGGACCGGATCGACCACAAAGCGGTAGAACGGCGCGTTTAGGCCGGCGTCGGCCTCGTCGGAGCTTCTGCCGTTGTTGGCCGCCACGTATCCACCCGCCGAAGGGCTTGGCGCCGGATAGGTCGAACGGAAATAGGTATCGAGAACATCTTTGTAATCACATTCGGCGAGGCCCGATGCTCCTCTGGGGCTTGTACGGGCGGGATTGTTGAAGCAGGCCCCCGCGGGATTGGCCGTTGAGGAGCCGACGTAATACGGCAGGTTCCTCATCAGCTCCAGGCGCTCCTGGCCCAGGTTCTTTGCCACCGTCTCGTTTTTCGCTGTCACGGTGGACCTCAAGCCGCTGAGTATGAGCGGAACCACACCTACGGTCACGACCGCGAAGACGCTCATGGCCGCCAGCACTTCGATCATGCTCATACCGGCCGAGCCCCATCGGCGGTGGGCCGCGGACTCTAAGCCGCCCGGTCTCAGCAGGGATTTGCCGGGGTGGGATCGGCGCAGTAAGAGACCCGGGAAGTCAGCGCTTCAAGTTTCAGGTCATACTCCGCCGCGTTGTCCCCCCGTTTCAGGCCCACAGTTCCCTCGCTGGCGGTGCCCCTCGCATAAAAAAAGCAGTTCGAATTCCCCGACGTGGCCGAATGCGAAAAGCCGTGTACGGCGCCGTGTGAGCTTCCGGAGGCCACGTATTGAAGATTTGTGGGCAATCTGTAAACCCTCGTCCGCAGGCCGGCCGCGTCGTAAATGCTTACCTCACTTGCGGTGAACCGGCACTCGTGCGTGGAGGACTCACTAACCGCCCTCACCTGCGCGTTTCGCAGCACCGCCACGGTTTCCCGGACCGCCCCCCGGTGATCGGACGCGCGGGCATAGTTGCGGTAGGCGGGCATCGCAAAGGTAGCTATGACCGCGATCAGGGCGGTGACGGTCAGCACCTCGATCAGCGTGAAGCCGCCCGTTTTCGATATGACCGCCCGGCTTACCTCCCTTCGCGTGCGAGCGGCTGCCCGTACCCGGTCCACCCCGTTAGATGGGGCCGATCTTCGGCTTAGGTAGAAGCTGGCGTCGAGGCGCCTATCAGCAGGTATCCGCCTCAGCCGGAGCTCCGGCGGCGCTGCTGAAGGTGCTGACCTTCCACGCGTCCCCGGTGGGGATGAGGCCGTGGGTGGCGATGATGCAGTACCCTGCCGACACGGTGCCGAAGGTGATGGTTACGTTCGGAACCGAGTTGTAACCCTGGGCCGTCAGGTCGGCGAGGGTGGTCGTGTAAGACCCGTTGTTGGCGGTAGCGTAGGACTCCTCGGCGGTTGCGGCATTTTTCAGCGCCGACTGGCTCTGCGAGATCCAGGCCCGCTTGCGCTGGTTGAGGAACACCGGCACTGCGATTGCCGCCAAAATGGCGATGATCAACACCACCACCAGCAATTCGATCAGAGTAAAACCCGACTGGTTGCGCCTAAGGCGCTCATCAAAAGCAGTGAACACAGGGGTCACCTTCCTTTCCTTAATCTCCCTTATACCGGAATGATTATCCGTCCGGCTTGGTTTGTCCAATTCCAATTTTTCCGTTCTACCCGCGGCGGCCCCGGCTAAACAAGGCAGACAAAGCGGTCCGGGAAAAGAAAAAGGCCCCCCAAGGGGCCTTTTTCTAAGCTGAGCCTATCAGCAGGTGTCTGCTTCGGCCGGAGCTCCGGCGGCGCTGCTGAAGGTGCTGACCTTCCACGCGTCCCCGTCGGGAATAAGGCCGTGAGTGGCGATGATGCAGTAACCACTTGTCACGGTGCCGAAGGTGATGACCACGTTCGGAACCGAGTTGTAACCCTGGGCCGTCAGGTCGGCGAGGGTGGTCGTGTAGGCGCCGTTGTTGGCGGTCGCGTACGACTCTTCAGCGGTTGCGGCGTTCTTCAGCGCCGACTGGCTCTGGGAGATCCAGGCCCGCTTGCGCTGGTTGAGGAACACCGGCACTGCGATTGCCGCCAGAATGGCGATGATCAGCACCACGACCAGGAGCTCGATGAGGGTGAACCCTCGCTCCTCGTCCTTCAGGCGCTCGTGAAACCTTATAAACAAGGGATCACTCCTTTCCTAGTCTCTTCCCCTGCAAGTCGGCCCAGGGTGTTTAGGTTATCAATTCCGGCTTGTTGTATCCGAATGGTGTATCGGAAGCCCCGGTACCCGGCTTTAGCCCCCGCTTGGGTGAATCGGGGGCCGAATGGACCTTTTTTCTCGGGCCGTTGGGCAGCAGGGAGAAATACCACTCAGCCGGCGGCGCCGATGTAGCCCTCCGAGGCCAGATACTCAAGCACGACGCCTGCCGCTTCCTCGGGCTCAATGTCGGTCGTGTCGATGGTGAGATCTGCCGCGGAAGGCTCTTCGTAAGGGTCGGAAACGCCGGTGAACTCCGTTACTATCCCCGCCCGCGCCTTTTCATAAAGTCCCTTGCGGTCCCTGCGTTCGCAGACCTCCAGGGGAGTGCTCACGTGGACGAGGATGAATCCGCCTACCGCGCCGATCATCTGGGCGACCTCCCTGCGGACCAACTCGTAGGGGGCGATGGGGGCGCAAATGGCCGCCCCGCCGTTTTTTGTGATTTCTGAAGCGACAAAGCCGATCCGCCGGATGTTCATGTCCCGGTGCTGTTTCGAAAATCCCAGCTCTGAAGACAGCAGCTTGCGGACGCGGTCGCCATCCAAGAGAGTGACCGGGCGCCCTCCCTTCTCCAGCAGCTTGACGAGAAGCACGTTAGCGATGGTCGACTTGCCGGAGCCGGAAAACCCGGTAAAAAACACCGTGAACCCGCGACGGGCGAGAGGGGGATGTGCCGTTCTCATCTCTTCGATCACCTCCGGGAAAGAAAACCACTCGGGCACGTCGTCGCCGCGTTTTAGAGCGGCGCCCAGCTGGGCTTCCGAAAAGCCGAGGGTGCCCTCACCCGCCGCAACCTCAGCCTCGGGGATGTATGCGTTCTTGCCCGAAACGAAAACCATCGTTCGCAGCGGCAGTGCCTGCACCCCAATTTCCGCCTCATGCTTGCCCACGAGCTCCTGGAGTTCCTTTGGAACTACCAAGTGAGTGCAGCCGTGGTTCCGGCTCACTATGGCCTGCAGGAGAGTTTCTCTGTCGCCCGCGACCGGCGAAGGCTGGTTCAAAAGAGCGAGCCTGGCCGATCCGGGCGGATAGGCCGCAAGCGCATGCCGGTAAGCCCGGACCCGGGCGTAGTGTTGCATGTCTCCCGCGCCGGCCGTGCCCACCTCTGGATGGATCAGCAGGTTCGCGCCTGCGTCCTGCACGGCACGCAGCGTCGACTGTTGCTCGGCCCGATGGACCACCCCGGGGGGCCGGAAAGCCGCCACCTTCTGCCAGCCTGCCCCCAAGAGCTGCCGGCGAAGCTCTGCCGGGGTGGCTCGAAGGTCTTTGAAATCGTAATGCAGGGGAAGCTGCAGACCCTGCAGCGCCCCTCCGGCGTAGTAACTTCCTTCGAGAAGGTCGGGTTGCCAGAGGTCTTCGATCTGAAGCGCCGCCAGCATCACTCCTTCATGGTCCCGCAGCGCCACCCTCGCCCCCGGGCCTACCTGAGAGGCAAATTCGGCGGAGACTTCCAGGCACATCGGCACCGGCCATAGCGTGCCGTCGGCCAGCCTCATCGAGGAGCAAACCGACTCGTAGTCGGCCCTCCCCATGAAACCGCGAAGCGGGGAGAACCCGCCGTTGAGCAGTAGCTCGAGATCGCATAGCTGGCGGGCGTCGAGGTCCCAGGACGGCCAGTTCGTCGACTCGCTACGCAGGCCGGCAGCGGCATGCGGACCGGCCATCAGATCGCAGAGCTCACCTCCGTACGGGGTGATCAATCCGTCGGGAACGCCTTGGGTACGCATGCCTGCGGGAATGGTAACCGCCTTTAAAGGCGACTAAAGGGGCGTATACACGAAGGCGCGCCCCGATGGGACGCGCCTTTCGTCAATCTGCGACGGATTAGCGGACCAGGTCGAAGATCTTGAACATGGGCAGGTAAAGAGAAATCACCATTCCTCCGATGAGCCCTCCCAGTATCGCCATCATCATCGGCTCGAGCAGAGAGGTCAAAGACTCGGTGGTCGACTCGACCTCCGCCTCATAGAAGTCGGCGATCTTATCGAGCATCTCGTCTACCTCACCGGTGTCCTCGCCCACCGAGATCATCTGCACGACCATCGGCGGGAAAACGTCGTGGTTCTTCAGCGGCCCCGCGATGCTCTGTCCTTCCCGGACACTGTCGCGCACATCCCTCGACGCCCTGGCCACGACATAGTTGCCGGTGGCGTCGGCAGTGATGTCCAGCGCCTGAAGAACCGGCACACCGCTGCGCAGCAGCAGCGCCAGCGTACGGGCGAATCGGGTCAGTGCGATCTTAGAAAACAGGTCGCCGAAAACCGGCAGCTTGAGCTTCAGGCGGTCTGCCCGGTAACCGAAGGCCTCATTGGACTTGCGGGTCCGCTTGTACATGATGAACGCTACGATCCCGGTGATGGCTGCGATGGGAACCAGAAATACCGCTTTATCGCTCATGGCAACCAGGATCTTGGTAGGCAGGGGGAGCTCCCCGCCCAGACTGTCGAACATCTTTGCGAAAGTCGGCACGATAAACACCAGCATCATGGTGACTAATACGATCGCCAGACCGAACACCACCACGGGGTAGGTCATCGCCGACTTGATCTGCTGCCTGAGCTTGTAATCCTTTTCCAGGCCGTCGGCCACTCTCATCAGGACCGTTTCCAGCTGTCCGCCGGTCTCTCCGGCTCTTACCAGTGAGACGTAGAGGGAGTTGAAGACCTTCGGGTGCTTGGACATCGACGCCGAGAGGCTTCCGCCTCGCTCCACGTCATCGCGCACGTGCGTGATCGCTTCGGCAAGCTTGGGGTTTTCCGTCTGATCGGCCAGGATGTTCAACCCCCGAAGCAGCGACAGGCCCGCCGAGATCATCGTAGCGAACTGGCGAGAAAACACCGCCAGATCTTTTAGCTTGACCCGCTTGGGAATGATTGTTAGCTCTTTTTTGAGCTTTCCCCCGGCCGGCTTCACCTCGAGGGGAATCAGATTTTGGGAACGAAGCCGCTGGGCGACGGCGGCGGTGGAGTCACCCTCGGCCGAGCCTTCCACGATGGTCCCCTGCTTGGTGCGAACCCGGTAGTTAAACGTAGTCGTCGCCATTTAATACCCCTTCAGTCACGGCCGTCTGCTAGTTCTTTCGGCGCCGGGGCCCGCACCCTTTAGGGGCATCCCCGATCTCCCTTTGCAGGCTCATACCCGCCTGCTCGGCCGATTATCCCTCTTATGGAATCTGTATACTTCGCCCCGAGGGGGCGAGCAGCGGCCCAAGCGGCCCAAAGGGCGGCGGCCCCCCTTATGCTTTCATCAGTTTCGCACAGGTCCTTCGGCCGGAGCACACTACGAAAAGGGGAATATGGCGCGGGTTACGCAGGATGAGTTGGTCGAGCGGCTTCTCGGATCCCGGGGAACCGTGTTCCTGCTCGGAAGCGTGGACACCGGCAAGACCAGCTTCGGGCTGACCCTGGCAAACGCCGCCGCCGCTCGCGGGATCTCCGTGGCCTATGTGGACGCAGATATCGGCCGGTCGACCGTCGGACCTCCGGCCTGTGTGGGCCTGAAGTTCTGCAGCCACCTGGACAAGGTGGATGCCGCGACGGTTGCCACGGCAGACGAGCTCGCCTTCGTGGGAGCGACCTCGATAGAAGGCCATTTGCTGCCGCTGGTGGCCTCGACCGCCCGGTTGGTGCAACGGGCTCGCGACGAAGGTTGCGAGTTGATCATCGTCGACACCAGCGCGTCGGTTTCCGGCATCCCCGCCCAGATTCTGAAGTACTACAAGCTCGAGTTGATCGGGGCCGCTTGGGTCGTCGGGTTCCAGCGGGGAGAGGAGCTCGATCCGATCCTCGGGGTCATCAGCCGCTTCTTCCCCTGCGAGGTCACGGCCCTCAAGGTTGATCCCACGGTGCTTGAAAGGTCGGCCGAACAACGGCTCTCGGAACGCGAGGCCGCCTTTGCGTCATACTTTGGAAGTCCCCTTTCGAAGTGGCGGGTCAAGCCCACGGTTTTCATGCCCGCCATTCCTCCGGAGGCCGAGCTTGCCCGGCTCGATGGGCTGCTCGTAGGTCTCGAAGACGGCGCAGGACATTGCCCGGGTATAGGACTTCTGGAGTTCCTTGCCGAGGACGATGCCCTGCGAATGGTCTCGCCGGTAGCGGAAGGGACAAGGGGCTTAAAGCTGGGATCGATCCGAATCAGCACGGAAGGCAAGACGCTGGGTCGTATCAGTCTCGCCGAGATATTTGGAGGATAGGACTACCCGTGTCGTCAGTCGTAAAGAAGCGCAGGAAAAAGATGCGCAAGAAAAAACACAAGAAGATGCTTAAAAAGACCCGCTGGCAACGCCGGCAGCTCGGCAAATAGCGAGCTCTACCTGAGTATCGCTCCCCTGATCTGGAGCACCCCGAGCACCCCCATCACGGCTATCACCACCAGCAGGATGATCAAGGCGAGAATCGTCTGTTTACGCACGCGCCTAGCCGAGAACGAACTCGAGCAGATCATCGGATCGCTCGGCCTGCAGATCAAATGAGATGCCCGGCCCGGACGGCTCCGCCAGCCC
>JBOGWH010000314.1:0-2641 GCA_050692975.1 Actinomycetota bacterium
GGGTGGCGGCGCATCCGCGGAGCCGGGCGCTACCGACACCGCCGCGCAAAGCGGGGGCAGTAGCGCCGGCGCGGGCGGAGAAGGAGCGGCAGGATGACCGCCAAGAACCCTCGTGACGTCATCCTCCGGCCCGTCATCAGCGAAAAGTCACACGGGCTAATCGAAGAGAACTCCTACACGTTCGTCGTCGATCCCAGAAGCAACAAGGTCGAGATAAGGCAGGCCGTCGAGCAGATATGGGGAGTCAAGGTGCTCGGCGTAAACACCGTCAAGCGCAGGGGAAAGCTCAAGAGAAACCGCATGGTCCACGGTCGCCGGCCCGACTCTAAGCGGGCGATCGTCCGCCTGGCCGAGGGCGACAAGATAGAGATCTTCGAGACCCGATGAGGATGACAATGCCCCCGAGGAGAGCAGCCGATGCCGATACGTAAGAGCAACCCGACCACCCCCAGTCGGCGAGGGATGTCTCATTCCGATTTCTCGGAGGTCACCCGCGATAAGCCGGAAAGGTCGCTGGTCAAGGCAAAGCCCAATAAGGCCGGCCGCAACGCCCACGGGCGCATCACCTCGCGCAGGCGCGGCGGCGGCCACAAGCAGCAGTACCGATTGGTGGATTTTCGCCGGGACAAAGACAACATCCCGGCCAAGGTGGCACATATCGAATACGACCCCAACCGCAACGCCCGCATTGCACTGTTGAACTACCAGGACGGCGAAAAGCGCTACATCCTGGCCCCCAGCCGGATCAAGGTCGGGGACCTGCTCATGAGCGGGCCGCACGCAGATATCCGGGCCGGAAACGCCCTTCCCCTGCGCAACATCCCCATCGGCACCGTGGTCCACAACGTCGAGTTGAAGCCCGGCGGCGGTGGAAAGATGGCCCGCTCGGCGGGCATGTCGGTCCAGCTGATCGCCAAGGAAGGCGCCCGGGCAACCGTCCGGCTGCCCTCGGGAGAAGTTCGGCTGGTCCCGATGGACTGCCGGGCAACCGTCGGTGAGGTCGGAAATGCCGAGGCGGAACTGATCACCATCGGAAAGGCCGGGAGGGCTCGCTGGCTCAACCGCCGTCCCAAGGTCCGGGGGGTTGCCATGAATCCCGTCGACCATCCCCTCGGGGGAGGCGAAGGCAAGGCCTCGGGAGGCCGCCATCCCACGACTCCCTGGGGCAAGCCCGAGGGGCGCACCAGACGCAAGCGGAAATACTCCGACCGGGACATCGTCCGGCGGCGCGGCAAGAAGAGGAGCGGCTAATGGCGCGATCGATCAAAAAAGGCCCTTTCGTGGACGACCATCTGCTGAAGAAGGTCGAGGATCAGAACCGGGCCGGCAGCAAGCGGGTCATCAAGACCTGGTCGCGTCGCTCCACCCTCACCCCCGAGATGGTCGGGCTGACGATTGCCGTCCACGACGGGCGAAAGCACGTACCGGTGTACGTGACCGAATCCATGGTCGGCCACAAGCTTGGTGAGTTTGCGCCCACGCGGACCTTCCGGACCCACGGCCATCACACCGAGAAGAGCACGAGGCTTAAGTAATGAGCACAATGGCAGAGGAAATTCAGCGGCGTGTCACCGCCAAGGCCAAGTGGGTGCGAATGAGCGCATTCAAGGCCCGCGAGGTGGCAAATCTGATCCGCGGCAAGCAGATCGACGAGGCCCGGCGGATCCTGACTTTTACTCCTAAAGCGGCCTGCCACCACATCTCGAAAGTTCTTGAGAGCGCAGTCGCAAACGCCGAGCACAATTTCCAGATTCCCCAGGAGGAGTTATTCATCAGGCTGGCGGAGGTCGATGAGGGCGTCACGATCAAGCGCTTCCGCCCCCGCGCTCAGGGCCGGGCCTACCGGATCCGCAAGCGGACCTGCCACATTCGCCTGACCCTGGAGCGAATGCCACGGGCGGCCGTCGAAACCAGGGCGCCCCGGCGCGGTGGCCCCGCGGCCAAAGCAAACGAGACCGAAAAAACTCCTTCCAGGAGCCGCAGAAAGAAAGAAGGCGAAACCAGCTAATGGGTCAAAAAGTTCATCCATACGGGCTGCGGCTCGGCGTCATCAACGACTGGAAGTCGCGATGGTTCGCATCAGACGCGCAGTACCGCGACTACATCGAGCAGGACAACCTCATCCGCACCTATCTGAAACGGATGCTTCCCCACGCGGCCATCAGCCGGGTCGAGATCGAAAGAACGCGGGAGAAAGTCCGTGTCACGGTTCACACCGCCAGGCCCGGCATCGTAATCGGACGCAAGGGCGCCCAGGCCGATGAAATCCGCGAGTACCTCGAGAAGATGGAATCAAAGGCGGCCAGGGCGCAGACCGGCAAGGACGTAAACGTTCAGGTCAACCTCGACATCGTCGAGGTGAAGACTCCCGACGCCGACGCCCAGCTGCTGGCCGAAGCGATCGGCGAACAGCTCACCTCGCGAGTGGCGTTCCGCCGGGCGATGCGCAAGGCCGTCAACACCGCGACCAAGGCCGGGGCCCTGGGAGTAAAGGTTCAGACCTCCGGGCGGCTGGGAGGAAGCGAGATGAGCCGCACCGAGGGCTACCATGAAGGCAAGGTGCCGCTGCACACCCTCAGGGCGGACATCGACTACGGACTGGCCGAGGCAAAAACCACTGCGGGCATCATCGGAGTAAAGG
>JBOGWH010000315.1:0-6637 GCA_050692975.1 Actinomycetota bacterium
GGCGCAGAGGATTCTACTCCTCAGACGACAACCCGCTGGATCTCCTCCATGGACGTAAGGCCGTCCTTGACCTTCAGCATCCCGTCCTCGAGCAGCGTCACCATTCCCTCGGCGATCGCCTGGCGTCGGATCTCGTCGCTGGATTTGCGCTCCACGGCCATCATCTCCAGATCCTCGCTCATTACCATCAACTCCGTGATGGCGACGCGGCCACGGTAGCCGGTCTTCGAGCAGTGGTTGCAGCCGACCGCGCGGTAGAGTTTCGGAGGCTCCTCCCCTTCCTCAAGGGGAAACTTGTTGATCACCAGGGCTTCGCGGGTGGGAAGGTACGGCTCCTTGCAGTGATCGCAGAGCCTCCTGGCCAGCCGCTGGGCCAGGATCGAGTCGGTCGAAGACGCCACCAGGAAGGGCTCGACTCCCATCTCGATGAGCCTTCCGATCGAACTCGGGGCATCGTTGGTGTGAAGGGTCGACAGTACGAGGTGGCCGGTAAGAGACGCCTCGATCGCGATCCGGGCCGTCTCGGAGTCGCGGATCTCACCGACGAGGATGACATCGGGATCCGCACGAAGAATGGATCGAAGCGCCGACGCGAAAGTAAGTCCGGCCCTGGCATGGGTCTGGACCTGATTTATCCCAGCCAGACGGTACTCCACCGGGTCCTCGACGGTAATGATGTTGCGGTGGGGCTGGTTGAGCACGTTGAGCGCCCCGTAGAGCGTGGTGGATTTCCCCGAGCCGGTGGGCCCGGTAACCAGCACCATTCCGTAGGGCTTGCTGAACGACGTCTGGAACAGCTCCAGGTTATGGGGGGACATGCCCAGCTGGGTCAGCTCGAGCATGATCGACCCTTTGTCCAGAATGCGAAGGACGAGCTTTTCACCGTAGACGGTCGGAAGGCTGGCCACCCGCACGTCGATGGGCTTCTTGTCGACCACGAGGCCGATGCGACCGTCCTGGGGGATACGCCGCTCGGCGATGTCCATATCGGCCATGATCTTCAAACGGGAGATGACCGCAGCCTGCATCGACTTCGGCTGCTTCAAAATCTCGTGGAGCACGCCGTCGATCCGGAATCTGATGCGCAGGTCCTTTTCCTCCGGCTCAACGTGAATGTCGGAGGCCCTTTCGTTGACCGCCCGGGAGATGATCAGGTTGACCAGCTTGACTACGGGCGCCTCGTCCGGGGTGACTCCGCCCCCGATCTCCAGCTTTTCCGCCTCGACATCGCCGTCTTCGCCCGAAAGAGCCTCCATGGAATCGTCCAGGCTCTGGAACTTCGTGATCGCCCCCAGAATGTCCGCCGTCGTTGCAACAACCGGGCGTACCTGGCGGCCGGTGATCGTGCGGATGTCGTCCAGGGCAAAAACGTTGGAAGGCTCGCTCATCGCGACGATGAGGACCTCTTCCTCGTAACCGATCGGCAGTGCCTTGTGCCTGCGAGCCACGCCTTCGGGAATCAGTGATGCGGCCGAGGGGTCGATCTGGTAATCGGATAGATCGACGAAATCCAGCCCGGTTTGCCTGGCGATGAGCGTCATGAGCTTCGTCTCGGTCAGATCGCCGCTTTCGACCAGAAGGGTTCCCAGGCCTTTGCCTTCCCGGCGCGCCTCGTCTACGGCCTCCTCCAGGCGCCTGGACGCGACCAGGTTCTCCTGGCGGATCAGCTCCTCTAGTGGCCTGGCCTTAAATCGCACCGATCTCCCGCTCCTGCCGGTTTTCGCCGCCTGCCGGGCAAATTGCCCATTAGATGGAATGACTTTACCCATTTCGGGGTAGTTGTTGCTCCCATTTATCGGCCCTTTGGGGGGAGGCCTTGAGTCGCGGGTGGCTGAGGGTTCATCGGGCCGGGTTTCGACCGAAGGGCGGCTCCGGCCGAAGAGGCGCAACCGGTTGTTCAAATTAGCGACCCGGGGGCGCGTTATCCGATGCCGAAAGCCCGTGCAAACGAGATCGCCGCCGGGACGACCACGACGATACCCAGGGCCGGGAAGATGGCCACAAGCAGGGGGAAGAGCAGCTTGATCGGCACCTTCGCGGCGGTTTCGCGGGCCCTCTGCCGTCGCAGCATCCGCACCTCGGATGCCTGGGAGCGCAGCACCTCGGCAATGGGGCTGCCCAGTGCGTCCGCCTGCGACAGTGCCAGGGCAAACGTGGAGAGCTCTGCGACTTCGGTTCGTTCTCGCAGGCGCTGAAGCGCCTGGCGCCGCGAAGATCCCAACGCAGTCTCCTGCAGCAGCCGGGCCAGTTCCTCTCCGAGGGGGCCCGGCAGCCGCTGGGCCACCAGGTCGATTGCGGCCTCCAGGCCGAGTCCCGCCTGGACGGCAATGGAGAGCAAATCAAGGGTTTCCGGCAGGTCCCGGCGGATCTCTGCCTGGCGCTGATCGGCCTTTCCGGCCAGCCAGACGTCCGGCAAGAGGTACCCGATGGCCGCGCCGGCCACTAACCAGAACAGCAACCCGGGGATCCCGGCGCCGAAAAGCACCGCCAGCGCACCGAGAGTAGCCGCCGAGGCGAGAGTCGCCATTGCCTTTGCCCTCATTATTTTGTCGATCCCGGACGGACCCAGCCCGGCCAGCTCGGACTTGCGGCGCATCCGCAAACGCCACGACGGAGGCGTGATGGACTCTGCGGCCCTTGAAAGGCCGTCGGCTGTGATACTCATTTCAAACCTCCACCCTTACCATCCGGCGCATCCACCATGAGCCCACGACGATTCCCATCGCGGCAAACGCAAGCATCGTTTTGCCGGCTCCGGTGACGTAAAGAGGCTCCAGATATGCCCGCCGGAACATGAACAGGTACGCGCCCACCAGCAGGGGCAGGCCGGTCAGGACCTTGGCCGAGAGGCGGGCTTCGGCCGAAAGGGCACGGATTTCTCCACGCACCTCCAGCCGGGTTCGCATGAAGTCGGCGAGCACCCGGAGAGTGTCGGCAAGCTTGCCGCCGGTCATCGACTGGATGCGGATCGCCTCGACCGTCCAGATCACGTCGCGGGACCCTATGCGGGCGGCCATGTTGGACAAAGACTCCACCACGGGCAGGCCCACTTTGGTTTCGGCAACCGCCCGTGCAAGCTCTGCGCCCAGAGGTGGGTCCCCTTCCTTTGCGACCAGATCCAGAGCTCCCAGTACGGAGGCCCCGGCGTCCAGAGACCCGGCCACGAGTCGCAAGACCGAGGGAAGCTGCTGTTCGATGCGATCAATGCGGCGGCGGCCCTTAGCCGAAAACCATGCCCAAACCGCAGATGCCCCACCGGCCGCGGCCACGAGGACCGCCATGAAGGAGCCGGTCACCGCAAACACCAAGGTTCCCGCCGCGAGAGCGGCGCCGGCGCCTACGGCCACCATTTCTCCGGGCTTGAGCGACGAGCCGGCCCGGGTGAGCATCACCTCGATCTTCTCTTTGAATGAGCCGGCCCCCAGGGCACGATCTGCGATTAGCCCGGCGCGCTCGACCAGGTCGTACAGTCCCTCCGGGGCCATGGAGGGCTCACCCATCTCGGCCTCGACCAGGCGGCGAAGCTCCTGCTTGCGCAGGCGGCCCCCCGCAGAGAACCCGTAATAGACCGCGCCCAGGCCGAGGACCAGCAGCAGGACTCCCAGAACAACCGGCACGGCTACCGCCTCCTCATCCGCGCCCCGTTGAGGGCGCCGTTGTCTCCGGCGGCCATGGCCGGCCGGAAGATCTTGGGAGCGATACTCACTCCGGCGGCGGCGAGCTTGTCCACCAGCTTGGGCCGCAGCCCGGTGGGACGAAGACCTCCGGCGGAGTATGCCGAATGTGTGCCCCCTTCGACGAAGTCGAAGCGGAAGATGTCCTGCAATGTGATGATCTCCCCCTCCATCGCCTGGATCTCCGTAACCACAGTCACCCGGCGGCTTCCGTCGCCCAGACGGTCAAGGTGAACGATGAGGTCGATCGCCGAAGCAATCTGCTGGCGGATCGCCCTTATCGGAAGGTCGTAGCCGGCCATCAGCACCATCGTCTCCAGCCGGGACAAAGCATCCCTCGGGGAGTTGCAGTGGACGGTCGTCAGCGATCCCTCGTGCCCGGTGTTCATCGCCTGGAGCATGTCGAGGGCCTCGGGGCCGCGGACTTCTCCCACGATTATCCGGTCGGGACGCATGCGCAGGGCATTTCTGACCAGATCTCGGATGGCAATGTAGCCAGACCCCTCGATGTTGGCCGGCCGGGACTCCAGAGACACAACATGGGGCTTGTGCAGGCGAAGTTCGGCTGCGTCCTCGATCGTGATGATTCGCTCGTTATCGGGCAGGAACGAACTGACGACATTCAGCAGGGTTGTCTTGCCGGTGCCCGTTCCGCCCGAGACCACGATGTTCAATTTTGCGGCGACGCAGGCCTCCAGGAACAGCGCCAGATCCATGCTGATCGTCCCGAAATTGATCAGGTCCTTGACCTGGTAAGGGTCCTCGGGGAACCGGCGGATCGTCAGGACCGGGGAATAGACCGAAACCGGGGGGACGACCACATTTACCCGGGAGCCGTCGGGCAGCCGGGCGTCGACCATCGGCGAGCTCTCATCGATCCGGCGGCCCACCGAGACGACAATCTTCTCGATCACCTGGCGGAAGTGCCCCTCGTCGATGAACGACGCCGAGGTGTGTTCGATCCGCCCGGAACGCTCCACCCAGATGTCGTCGTAGGAATTGCACATGATCTCGGTGACCGATGGATCTTCCAGGAGCGGGTTAAGCGGACCGTAGCCGAGAAGGTCGGCGGCGACCTCTCCGACGAAGCGCAGTCGCTCCGACGGATTAACCGATACCTCGGCCTTCTTCAACGCCTGGTCCAGATGGGCCGAGACGACGGCGCTCAGCTCCTGGGGGTTGGTGCGGGAAAGCTTCGGTCCGATCTCTTCCAGCAGAGCATCGCGGACCCGGCGCTTCATCTGGCCCCATCCTGCGCTGGCCTTCTGGGGATGGGGTTTGTGGCCGGGGCGCGCCGGGTGTTTGACGGCCGGCGGGCCCTCGAACTCTTGCAGTCTTTCAGTCAAGGTCATCTTTCATCGCTCCTTTTAAGCAAACCTGAACCAGCCGGCAAGCCTTCGCCACCAGCCATCTCCGCGGACGGTTGTCGCGGCCGAGGTTCCGGGTATTGAGACCCCGGGTGCGGGAGGAGCCAGCTTGGCGGAAGCCTCCAGCAGTCCTCGCCCTATCTCTGAGGAAGCGGAAGACTCCACCACCGGCACTCCCATGTTGAGCGACCGGTGCACCTCCCTGGAGTAAGGCAAAACGGCGCTGAAGCCCTGGGGGAAGATCTGGCGTGCATCTTCGATCTCGACTCCGGTCCCCTTTTCGGCTTTGTTGATCACGATATGGACCTCCTCGGCCGGCAGATGAAGCCGCTGCAGGGTGTTCAGGAACACCCTCATGTTGCGAAGCGAGGGCACATCCGCCGTGGCCATCACGACCAGGGCCGCCGACTGATCGAAGGCCGAAAGGACGACCTCGTTGATCGAAGGCGGAGTGTCGACGACTATGTAGTCATACTGCTCCCTGGCGGCGCGTAGGATCTCCGTCGTGACGGCCGGGCCGACCACTTCTGCCGCGATGGGATCCTCAGGAGCACACAGGATGTCCAGGTTGTGCCGGTGCCCGACCACGTTGTGGGCCAAGCACGCTCCGGTGTCCTCCTGGTTGACCAGTCCCGAGATGTCGGAGCCGGGCCTGAGGTGCAGGCTGGTCGCAACTTCGCCGAATTGCAGGTCGAGGTCGACCAGCAGCACCTTCCCCCCCGTCGCCCCCGCCAGATAGAAGGCGAAGTTGGTCGAAAAGAAGGTCTTGCCGCAGCCTCCCGAAGCGGATGCCACCGTGAACACCTTCCCGTTTCGCTGTGGCAGGGCCGACTCCATCCAACCGTAGGTGGCGGGAGCCCGGCCTTCATCATCAAAGGCCGGGGCCTCCGGCTCGGGGTGCTGGAGGAACGGAGCCTGCGCCTGGGGCGCGGAGGGCTCGGGCTGAGTCCATCCCGTTCTCCAGTCGCCGGGAATGCGACGTGGGAGAGTCATCTCCTGGCTGTCGGCCGGTTGCAGGTCATCGATTTCGATCATTTACCTCACCGCCGTCTTGGAGGTGACTCCCCCGGTCGTCGCGGGGGGCTCACCGGGTCTTGCGAGCCCAAACCAGACAGTTCCGTTCTCTTTGGCGTGGATCAACTTTTCAGAATCGGGGGCGGACAGGGCCAGGGTCAGCACTATCTCTCCGGTGCTTCCCGCCACACCCGGCGTTTTGGCGTCGCCGGCGGGCCTGTTGGCAAGGACCTTCACATTGGTGAGGATCAATTTCGTCAGCGCCTCGGAGCCGGGGCCGTTGCCCTTGTAGTTGGCGTACACGTTGACCATCGCCTCGGCGCCGGCGTAATGGGCCATTCCCTGCGGTACGGGTGCATTTACTGAAACCGCGTTCGTGCCGGGCGGCACGTCCAGGCCTCCGGTAACGGCTTCCGCCGCCCCGGCCACCCGCAAGTCTGCCTTGTCGTCGCCGCCCATGCCTCCACCTGCGTAGGCAAAGACCACGAGGGCCCCCACAATCGCCACGGCGAGGCCGAGCCAGACTGCCGGATTAGATTTCTTGCTCACTTGATGTTGCTCCTTTCTTTATTCCTCGCGTCC